>NZ_LIRG01000212.1 GCF_001419695.1 Streptomyces prasinopilosus | reverse complement strand
CCGGCGCCGGCGCGGCGGCGGGGGACTCGGCGGCAGGGACCGGCAGAGGGGTCTGCGCCTCGCGCGTCACGTCCCCGACCACCTCGACGACATCGGGCCCGTACGCCTGCGAGTTGACGACCTTCAGCAGCAGGACGAAGGAATGGGAACCGTGCTTGCGGGCCAGTTGCTCGTGGTTGCGGGCGAGATAGCGGGTGGCGGCCTGGTTGGTGATCGCACGCTGGCCGCAGAACAGGAACACCGGCCGGGTGTCGCGCCGTTCACCGGCAGTGAGCCGGGCGAGCAGGACGTACTCGGTGACCCCCGGATCCATCCGGTAGAGCTCGGTGCCGATCCGGAAGGCGCCCCGGTCCGGGCCCGGCTCCGGATCCACGTTGACGCGCACCCCGGGCAGCATCGCGGCCATGTGGGCCACCATCCGCCGGTTCGACGCGGGTCCCCCCACGCAGAACTCCGTGCGCTCGCCGAAACCCTGGTGGGCCGTGTCCTGCGTGACCACCTGGACGTGCGCCCCGCAGTCCTTGATCAGCGCCGAGAGCTCGAGCAGCGAGAACACGTCGAAACGGTGCACGGCCGGTTCCGCCGTGGCAGGATCACGGTTGACGACGAGGAGCGACTCGGAGTTGTCCGGCAGGCCGAAGAAGGCCTGCTTGCGCCTGAGCCTGCGCTTCCACAGGGAGGTACGGGCGATCCAGCCCAGTGCGGTGAAGAGGCCGGAGGCGACCAGACCCAGAACGATGTTGCGTACGTCGTCATTCATGGGCGCGCATGCTAGCGGGCCCCGGCAAACCCGTGTTCGAGATGTTCGAGGAACGAGCGTCCGGAAGGCCGCGGCAGCACACCCCGCGGGTTTTCCCGACGTGAGCATGACGATGGAGGAGGCCGTGCGAGCGGCCCTTCGACGGAGGTGCGAATGCGTCATCGTGTCGGACGGAACATCACGGTCGTGGCGGTCGCCGCCGTCGTGGTCTCGTCGGGAGCGGCAGCGCCGTCACCGGCCGCCACGCAGGGCGGCGGGCCCGGCCTGCCCGGGCTGCCCCCGGCCAAGACCCCGGTGGCCGTCGGCCACGGCGGAGCGGTCTCCAGCGTCGACGCCGACGCCTCGGCCGCCGGCATCGAGGTCCTCAGGAAGGGCGGCAACGCCGTCGACGCGGCCGTCGCCACCGCCGCCGCGCTCGGCGTCACCGAGCCCTACTCCGCCGGCATCGGCGGAGGCGGCTACTTCGTCCACTACGACGCCCGGTCCCGCACCGTGCGGACGATCGACGGGCGCGAGACGGCCCCGCTGACCGCCGACTCCGGCCTCTTCCTGGAGAACGGCGCCCCCGTCCCCTTCGCCGAGGCCGTCAGCAGCGGCCTCTCCGTCGGCACCCCGGGCACTCCGGCGACCTGGCAGCGGGCCCTCGACCTGTGGGGCACCCGGTCCCTGCGGACGCTCCTGGAGCCCGCCGAGAAGCTCGCCCGCGACGGATTCACCGTCGACGGCACCTTCCGCGACCAGACCGCCGCCAACGAGACCCGCTTCCGCCACTTCCCCGACACCGCCGAGCTGTTCCTGCCGGGTGGCGAGCTCCCGGTCGTCGGCAGCACCTTCAAGAACCCCGACCTCGCCCGCACCTACGCGGAGCTGGGCAGGAAGGGCGTCGACGCGCTGTACCGGGGCGCCATCGGCCGGGACATCGTGAACACGGTCGACGAGCCGCCCGTGGACCCCCGCTCCGGCTGGAACGCCCGCCCCGGCGAGTTGTCCGCCCGGGACCTCGCGGCGTACCGGACCAAGCTCCAGGCACCCACCCGGACGTCGTACCGCGGCCTGGACGTCTACTCCATGGCGCCCTCCTCCTCCGGCGGGACCACCGTGGGCGAGGCCCTGAACATCCTGGAGCGGACCGACCTCTCCCGCGCCGACGACACCCGCTACCTGCACCGCCTCGTCGAGGCCAGCCGCATCGCGTTCGCCGACCGGGGCCGCTGGCTCGGGGACCCCGCCTTCGAGGACGTCCCGACGAAGGAACTGCTCTCCCAGCGGTACGCCGACTCCCGCGCCTGCCTCATCCAGGACGACGCCGTCCTCACCAGCCCGCTCGCCCCCGGCGACCCGCGCCGGCCCGCGGCCTGCGCGGCCGGCGGCACCGCGGCCCCGACGACGTACGAGGGCGAGAGCACCACCCACCTCACCACCGCCGACCGGTGGGGCAACGTGGTCTCCTACACCCTCACCATCGAGCAGACCGGCGGCAGCGGCATCACCGTGCCGGACCGCGGGTTCCTGCTCAACAACGAGCTGACCGACTTCTCCTTCGCCCCGGCGAACCCGGCCGTGCACGACCCGAACCTGCCGGGCCCCGGCAAGCGGCCCCGGTCCTCGATGGCCCCGACCATCGTGCTCGACCGGCACGACCGGCCGGTCGTGGCGCTCGGTTCGCCCGGCGGTTCGACCATCATCACCACCGTGCTGCAGACCCTCACCGGATTCCTCGACCGCGGGCTGCCGCTGGTCGACGCGATCGCCGCGCCGCGCGCCAGCCAGCGCAACACGGCCCGCACGGACCTCGAACCCGGCCTGTACGACAGCGCGACACGGCGGAAGCTGGAGGCCATCGGGCACTCCTTCCAGGCCACCCCGGAGATCGGCGCCACCACCGCCGTACAGCGGCTGGCGGACGGCCGGTGGGTCGCCGCGGCGGAGCGGACCCGCAGGGGAGGCGGCTCGGCGATGGTGGTGCGCCCGGCGGGATAGGCCACCGGCCACCGGCCCTCGGCAGCAAGGCGCCCGTGCCCTGGGGGGGGGCACGGGCGCCCGTACGCTCACCGCCCGGACGTCGGAGGCTCCTCGTGACCGGCGGCGGAGGCGGTACCGGGAACGTCGGCGCCGGTCCTGTCGGAGCCGGTCGTCGAACCTCCACCGGCTCCGGTGCCGGCCGTCGGCTCCGTTCCGGCCGTCGGCTCCGTTCCGGCTGTCGGCCCCGTCCCGGCCGTCGGGCCCGTCCCGGTGCCGGGTTCCGCTCCGGTGCCGTCCCCGGCCCCGGTCCGGAACGTCAGCTTCCCGTCCACCGCGTCCACCGTCACCCGGTCACCGCGGCGGACACTGCCGTCCAGCAGCAGCCGGGAGAGCTGGTTGTCGACCTCCCGCTGGATGGTGCGGCGCAGCGGCCGCGCCCCGTACTCGGGCTCGTACCCGCGCCGCGCCAGCCAGTCCACGGCCGCCCCGGTGAACTCGACCGCGACGCCCTGCGCCCGCAGTCCGCGCCGCGTCCCCTCCAGGAGCAGACCGGTGATCCGCCGCAGCTCCTCGGCGGTCAGCTGGCGGAACACCACCACCTCGTCGATCCGGTTGAGGAACTCGGGCCGGAAGTGCTCCCGCAGCGGCCGCAGGATCTGCTCCCGCCGCGCCTCCTCGTCCGCGTCCGCCCCGCCCGCGGCGAAGCCCAGGGCCCCGCCGCGCCGGGTGATGAACTCCGAGCCGAGGTTGCTCGTCATCACGATCACCGTGTTGCCGAAATCCACCGTCCGGCCCTGGGAGTCGGTCAGCCGGCCGTCGTCGAGGACCTGGAGCAGGATGTTGAAGACGTCCGGGTGCGCCTTCTCCACCTCGTCGAGCAGGAGCAGCGAGTACGGATGCCGGCGCACCACCTCGGTCAGCTGACCCGCCTCCTCGTGGCCGACGTACCCGGGCGGGGCGCCGACCAGCCGGCTGACGGTGTGCCGCTCCTGGTACTCGCTCATGTCGAGGCGGACCATGCGCTCCTCGCTGCCGAACAGGGCCTCGGCCAGCGCCCGCGCCAGCTCCGTCTTGCCGACGCCGGTCGGCCCGAGGAACAGGAAACTGCCGATCGGCCGGTCGGGACTGGCGAGCCCGGCCCGGGAGCGCAGCACCGCGTCCGCGACCACCCGTACCGCCTCGTCCTGGCCGACGACCCGCTGGTGCAGGTGCTCCTCGAGGCCCAGCAGCCGGTCCTTCTCCTCCTCGGTGAGACGGCTGACCGGGATCCCGGTCTGCCGGGACACCACCTCCGCGATCGCCTCGGCGTCCACCACCAGACCCTGGCCCTCGTCGACCCGGCCCCCGCCGCCGGCCTCGGCGACGCGCTCCCTCAGCTCGCCGATGCGGTCCCGCAACCGGCTCGCCTGCTCGTACCTCTCGTCGGCGACGGCCTGGTCCTTGTCGCAGACCAGCTGCTCCAGCTCCTGCTCCAGGGCGCGCACGTCCGTGCCCTTGGTCCGGGACCTCAGCCGCACCCGGGCGCCGGCCTGGTCGATCAGGTCGATCGCCTTGTCCGGCAAGCGGCGCTCGCTGAGATAGCGGTCGGACAGCTCCACGGCCGCCACCAGGGCCTCGTCGGTGTAGCGGACCTGGTGGTGCGCCTCGTACCGGTCCCGCAGACCGCGCAGGATCTCGATCGCGTCGGACGGCGTGGGCTCCGGCACCATGATCGGCTGGAAGCGGCGGGCCAGCGCCGCGTCCTTCTCGATCCGGCGGTACTCCTCCAGCGTGGTCGCGCCCACGATGTGCAGTTCGCCGCGGGCCAGCGCCGGCTTGAGGATGTTGCCGGCGTCCATCGAACCGCCCTCGCCGCCGCCCCCGGCGCCCACGACGGTGTGCAGCTCGTCGATGAAGACGATCAGCCGGTCCGAGTGGGCGCGGATCTCGTCGACGATGGTGGTCATCCGCTCCTCGAAGTCGCCCCGGTAGCGGGTCCCGGCGACCACGGCCGTCAGGTCCAGCGCGACCACCCGCCGGGCCAGCAGCACGTCGGGTACGTCCCCGTCGACGATCTGCTGCGCCAGCCCCTCCACCACGGCGGTCTTGCCGACGCCCGCGTCGCCGATCAGCACCGGGTTGTTCTTGCCGCGCCGGGAGAGCACCTCGACGGTCTGCTCGATCTCCTCCTCCCGCCCGATCACCGGGTCGATGCGGCCCTCGCGGGCCAGCTCGGTGAGGTCGCGGCCGTACTTGTCCAGCGTCGGCGTGCCCGTCGCGGGACGGGGCCGCTCGGTGCGGGACCGCTCCGGGTCCGGCACGTCGGACGGCATTCCGGCGGCGGCGAACCGGGCCGCGTCCAGGATGTGCCCGGCGGCCGAGTCGGGGTTGGCGGCCAGGGCGCTGAGCACGTGCTCCGGGCCGATGTACCCGGCCCCGGTGGACCGGGCCATCTCGTGCGCGTCCAGCAGGGCCCGCTTCACGGCGGGGGTGAGGGAGAGCGCCGTCGGCGGCGGGGCGTCGTCCGGCCCGTACTGGACGGGCCCGGAGCGTTCGTCGATCTCCGAGGCCAGCGAGTCGGGGTCCGCGCCCGCCCGGCTGAGCAGACCGCGGGTCGGCTCGGTGGCCAGCGCGGCGCGCAGCAGGTGCTGGGTGTCCAGGTCCCGGCTGCCGTGCTCGGCGGCGTACTGCGCGGCGCCGCGCACCAGCTCCCTGGCCGGCTGGCTCAGCAGCCTGCCGATGTCGACCTGCCGGGGCCGCGGCCCGCCGAAGAAACGTGCGAAGAACTCTCCGAAGGGGTCCGAGCCGTAGCCCTCCGGACCCGTGAACCCGCTGCTCATGGACATCCGTTCCGGCGCCCCGCGGAATCCTCCCGGGCCGGGCGGAACCGGGAACCCGAAGGGACCCCGGGGCGCGCTCACTGCTCGACGTACGGTCCGGACGCGGGTGCCCGGCCGTCTCCCGGTTACACACGTGCGTGTCCCCGCGGTACGGGGGCCGCCCGCGGCACGATCGAGAACACCCTCGCACGATCGCCCCGGGGCGGCACCCCGGAACCGCGCCGCCGAACGGGGCACGTCCGGCGAGGGGCGAGGACGCCCGGGCCGCGGCGGCGGGCGGCCGCGGCGCACCGGTGCGGGCGGCCCGGGAACCGTCGTCGGTGCGCGGGGTCCCGCCGTCGGGGACGACGCGCGAACCGCCCGCGCCGGCGCCCGGCCGGTCCCGCCGGGCGGGCCCCGCCCGGCCGCCGCCGGAACTCGCCCACCGGAGTGCGAAACACGATCGACTCCGCGGCTTCACGACGATGGTCTTGGCAAGCCCGTCCGAGAGGCTTACGTTCGTCCCCCTACGACCGTTTCCCCGAGTTCTACGGGCGTAGAGGCGCTGACGTCGCGTCGAAGGAGCAGCTCATGGCCAACGTCGTACGTGCCGCCCTGGTCCAGGCCACCTGGACCGGCGACACCGAGTCCATGCTGGCGAAACACGAGGAGCACGCCCGCGAGGCGGCCCGGCGGGGCGCGGGGATCATCGGGTTCCAGGAGGTCTTCAACTCCCCCTACTTCTGTCAGGTCCAGGACGCCGAGCACTACCGCTGGGCCGAACCCGTGCCCGACGGGCCCACCGTCACCCGGATGCGGGAACTGGCCCGGGAGACCGGCATGGTGATCGTCGTACCGGTGTTCGAGGTCGAGCAGCCGGGGTTCCACTACAACACCGCGGCCGTGATCGACGCCGACGGCACCGTCCTCGGCAAGTACCGCAAGCACCACATCCCGCAGGTCAAGGGCTTCTGGGAGAAGTTCTACTTCAGGCCCGGCAACCTCGGCTGGCCCGTCTTCGACACCGCCGTCGGCAAGGTCGGCGTCTACATCTGCTACGACCGCCACTTCCCGGAGGGATGGCGCCAGCTCGGACTCAACGGTGCCCAGCTGGTCTACAACCCGTCCGCCACGCACCGCGGCCTCTCGTCCCACCTGTGGCGACTGGAACAGCCGGCCGCGGCCGTCGCGAACGAGTACTTCGTCGCCGCGATCAACCGCGTGGGCCAGGAGGAGTACGGGGACAACGACTTCTACGGCACCTCGTACTTCGTCGACCCCCGCGGGCAGTTCGTCGGCGACGTCGCCGACGACAGCAAGGAGGAACTCGTGGTCCGGGACCTCGACCTCGGTCTCATCGAGGAGGTGCGGCGGCAGTGGGCGTTCTACCGCGACCGCCGCCCCGACGCCTACGAAGGGCTGGTGCGGCCGTGACCGACGACCTCCTGGCCCGCCACCGCTGCGTGCTGCCCGACTGGCTCGCCCTCTACTACGAGGAGCCCCTGGAGATCACCCACGGCGAGGGCCGCCACGTCTGGGACTCCGACGGCAACCGGTACCTCGACTTCTTCGGCGGCATCCTCACCACCATGACCGCCCACGCCCTGCCCGAGGTGACCAAGGCGGTCGCCGAGCAGGCCGGGCGGATCATCCACTCCTCCACCCTCTACCTCGACCGGCAGATGGTCGAACTCGCCGAACGAGTGGCCCAGTTGAGCGGCATCCCGGACGCCCGGGTCTTCTTCACCACGTCCGGCACCGAGGCCAACGACACCGCCCTGCTGCTCGCCACCACCTACCGGCGCGCCAACACGGTCCTGGCGATGCGCAACAGCTACCACGGCCGCTCCTTCGGCGCCGTCGGCATCACCGGCAACCGCGGCTGGTCCCCGACCTCGCTGTCCCCGCTGCAGACCCTGTACGTGCACGGCGGCGTACGCACCCGGGGCCCGTACGCGTCGCTCGGCGACGAGGAGTTCATCACGGCCTGCGTCGACGACCTCGAGGACCTGCTCGGCCACACCCGCCCGCCCGCGGCGCTGATCGCCGAACCGGTCCAGGGCGTCGGCGGCTTCACCTCACCGCCCGACGGACTGTACGCGGCGTTCCGCGAAGTGCTGCGCGCCCACGGCGTCCTGTGGATCTCCGACGAGGTGCAGACCGGCTGGGGCCGCACCGGCGACCACTTCTGGGGCTGGCAGGCGCACGCCCGCAGCGGGCCGCCCGACATCGTCACCTTCGCCAAGGGGATCGGCAACGGCATGTCCATCGGCGGCGTCATCGCCCGCGCCGAGATCATGAACTGCCTCGACGCCAACAGCATCTCGACGTTCGGCGGCACCCAGGTCACCATGGCCGCCGGCCTGGCCAACCTCACCTACCTCCTCGAACACGACCTCCAGGGCAACGCCCGGCGGGTCGGCGGCCTGCTCATCGAACGCCTGCGGGCCGCCGCCGCCCGGGTGCCCGCGGTACGGGAGGTCCGCGGACGCGGACTGATGATCGGTGTCGAGCTGGCGAAACCGGGCACCGACCGGGCCGATCCGCAGGCCGCCTCCGCCGTACTGGAGGAGGCCCGCCGGGGCGGACTGCTCATCGGCAAGGGCGGCGGCCACAACACCAGCGCCCTGCGCATCGCCCCGCCCCTGTCCCTCACGGTCGCGGAGGCCGAGGAGGGCGCCGCCATCCTCGGCCTCCGCGACCGTGAGGGACAGGGGCGG
>NZ_LIRG01000211.1 GCF_001419695.1 Streptomyces prasinopilosus | reverse complement strand
GGCCGGCAGCCAGGCGCCAGGTCCCGGGGACGGTGAGCGGCGGGCGGGTGCCGGGGGTTTGGCCGCGGTCGTCGGTCCGGGCGGGGCGGGATGCGTTGTCACAGCGAGGGCAACCTGTGGGATCGGACGACGGCGACCAGGACGGGCGCGCCGAGCAGCGCGGTCATGACACCGAGGGGCGGTAAATGCGTACACCTCGCCTGCGACGGCCGGAGAGTCCGCCGCAGGTCGCGTTGATCACGGCAGGGGCTCCGCCGCAGTAAATCCGGCATTCACTGCGGCAGGTGCAGGCGGGCCGCGTCCAATCCGATGGGGCGTCAAATCATGTGACGCCAAACTGCACTCTCTGCGTGGTTCCTGCTCGACCGCACATCGCCGCTGTTCGGGCACTACTGCGTCCACTCGTACGCGTGATCAGAGACGAATTCGGCAAAGGCGCGCGGCGGACGGCCGGTCAGTTCGAGCACCGCGGTGCTGACCTGGTCTTCGCGTCCCTCCTTGATGCCGCGCTCGACGGCGGCAAGCGCTGCGGCGAACTCGGTCGGCATTCCGGAGGCACGGTAGGCGGCAGCCTGTTCCTCCTCCGTAATACGCTCCACCCGAACCTGTCTGCCGGTCTGCGCGGTGATGATCTGCGCGGCCTGCGGATAGCTCATCCCGTGCGGTCCGGTGATCAGGTAGTCGCTTCGAGCGTCCACCCCGAGGTCAGCCAACAGTGCGGCAGCACTGGCCGCGATGTCCCGCGCATCGACCCACCCCAGCTTGCCGTCACCGGCTGCGGTGCGGATCTCACCGAGTCGATGGATGCGCTCGGCCAGGGGGTGCGGGCGCAGGAAGTTCTGCATGAAGCCAGATGCGCGGAGTACGACACCTCCGGGCTGAGCCTGAACCTGAGCGGCCATCTCCACAGCGCTGGGCGCGTTCGGCAGCACAATGGCGGAGCCGAGCATCACGAGTCGCCGGATACCGGCTCGCTGCGCTTGGCGCAGGAAGGGCTCGACCAGCGGCAGCGGGTCCACACTCTCCACGGGCGGAAGCAGGAAGACCCGGTCCATCCCGTCGAGCGCAGGTCCATATGTGGTCGGGTCATTCCAGTCGAAGCGGATCGCATCAGGATCGGCTGCGGTCGGGTTCCGGCCGGCGACCCGAGCATGCACACCAGCGTTGCGGAGCTCTTGCACCAGCGTCTTGCCGGTCGTGCCGGTGCCTCCGGTCACGAGCACTCCGGACATCAGGCGTCCTTCCTTTCGAGCGAGTCGATCAGCCCGGCGAGATCCCCGGCAGCGGCGGCCGCCGACAGCGGGCTCCAGTAATCCCGGAACAGAGCGATCAGCCCGTCGCGGACCGTGAGAACCACGATGTAGTCCAGGCGATAGGGCTGGGAGGTGGCCACGGTGCGGCCGATGGCCGTCCACTCCACGACGACGGTGTCCGTTTGATCAGTGGGTCGCACGGTGAGCGCGGTCACCTCCTTCATGTCCATCAGCTCCGGATAATGGGCGAGGTAGGCGCGTACCTCCTCACGTCCGCGGAGAACGCGAGGGGAGCTCCCGGCCGCGAAAGGGAATTCCGCAATTCCGTCAGGCGCCCACAGGTCTGCCACGGCATTCATGTCTTTGGCCAGCATCAGATCGATCATGCGGCGAAAAGTTTCCTCAGGGGTCCTGGGCACCGTTTCTCCTCGTAGTCGACAAACCGACCATGCCACCATGCACAGCAGATGTGTGGGCGCGGAACGGACAGCTGAGCCCCGGACCAACAGTGCGAGGCTCAGCTGTCCCTCCTGTGACAGGATGAAAGAGTGAGCAGCCAGGAACTCGCAGCCTTTCTCCGCCGGCGCCGCGAGGAGCTGCGACCAGAAGATGTGCCGGCCGAAGCGACGCTTCCACCGGGCCGGCGCGCCCGTCGCACCCCCGGACTGCGCCGCGAAGAGGTGGCCGCCCTGGCACAGGTGTCGGTGAGCTACTACGAACGGCTGGAACAGGCACGGGCACCCCGGCCCTCACCGCAGGTGTTGGTTGCGCTGGCGACGGCTCTCCAGCTCACTGAAGCAGAGCGTGACCATCTGGCCCGCCTGGCCGGACAAGTGCTGCCGGCAGAGAACGGCGGCGCGCCAGAGCACGTACCCGAGGATGCCCAGCAGCTGCTCGGCAGACTCGACGGCATCCCTGCCTACATCGTCAACGATCGGCAAGACATCGTCGCCTGGAACGCAGCAGCCGCAGCTCTGATTACAGACTTCTCCCGTCTCACACCTGACGAGCGCAACGTCACGCGCATGTCGACGAGATTCCGTGACACCCTCTGCACCGGCGCGCCCGGTTCGGAGTCCGATTTCTCTCAGCAGGCGGCCGCTCAATTGCGCGCAGCCAGCGTTCGGCACCCCAAAGACAACGTGCTCGCAGAGCTGATCAACGAGTTCGCAACCCAGGATCCAGATTTTGCGAGCAGCTGGCGTCATCACGCTGTGCGCCCCATGCCCAGCGTGCGAAAAAAACTGCATCACCCCACACTGGGCGAGCTGGAAATCGACCGGCACACCCTCGGCCTGCCCGGCTCAGGCTTCTCCTTGGTGATGTACACGGCAGAAGCCGGCAGCCCCAGCGCCGCTGCACTGAAGAGCCTTTGACCGCCGCCACTACGGAAGCCACCGCGTCCGCCGAGGTCGGGCCGCGCGGGTGGAACCGTAGCCTCGGGACGAAGAGCTGCCCACTCTGGAGCTTCACGCGCCTGTTTCGAGTAAGCCCAGGTCAGCCGTGTGCCGGTGCCGCGCCACACGGGCGCGGCCCGATCGACGTGCTGTCCCTGCGCAGATTCATGTTCTCTGCACGGTGGAGCGTACGGTCTTGCCGTCTGCGGCCCGAGGGCCGGGAACGGTCGCCGCGGTGGGGTCGAGGCGGGTGTCCATGTCGAGGTTCACCTCGCCGTAGGGCCGGACACGGGACCAGAACAGCGGGGTCAGGCCGCGCCGGTCGGCGGGGGTGAGCAGATCCGCCCGCTCCGGGTCGCCGAGGATGTCCTGGAGCATCAGGGTGTTCACGTAGGGCGAAGGCGTCGCAGACCTCGACGCACGCACCGCCGTCCTGATTGCTGTAACTGCTCCTGCGCCAGGACACGGCGCCCACATCGATCGACCGCACGCTGCTTCCTCCACCCCCCACGGAAGGGGGTTCCGTGCCCGTTCAGCCTTCCAACCGCCCCTCGCGGACGGCCGAGACGAAGGACACCCAGCCGTCGGCCGGGAACACGAGCACGGGGCCGTGCGGGAGCTTGCCGTCCCGCACGGGGACGACGGCGGCGAAGGCGTCGCAGACCTCGACACATGCGCCGCCGTCCTGATTGCTGTAACTGCTCTTGCGCCAGGACACTGCAGTCGGGTCTATCGGTCGCATATGACTTCCTCCAACCTCCGCAGGATGAACTTCTGCGACTCTGCTGGGGTGAGCGCCAAGTCGCGCACCGCATCGTACGTCTTCTGCAGGCGCACAACGGGGCTGGGTTCCTCGATGAGTTCGCCTTGGTATCCGTTCTCGGTATACGCGACAGTCCGGCCCTCGGGAAGAAGGAGGTACCACACGTCGGCGCTCAGAAGACCGTGAACGCCCGCACTCTGCAGAAGTACATGAACCCTCACGTTCGGTCGTTCCGTCATGTCCGCCAAGTGCTCCAACTGCTCGCGCCACTCACCCGCATCGCGCAGCGGCGTCCGCAGCACCGCCTCCGACAGGATGGTCCGGAACGGAGGGGCCTTCTCCCCCTCCAGCAGTTCCCGCCGTCCCATCCGGGCGTCGATCTGCTGGTCGAGTTCCTTGCCCGTGAGCCCTCCCGCCGTCAGTACTTCCCGTGCGTACCCCGGTGT
Organism: Streptomyces prasinopilosus; assembly: GCF_001419695.1. Classification (GTDB taxonomy): domain Bacteria; phylum Actinomycetota; class Actinomycetes; order Streptomycetales; family Streptomycetaceae; genus Streptomyces; species Streptomyces prasinopilosus. The sequence goes on along the minus strand of NZ_LIRG01000211.1, from coordinate 826 downwards.
CTGCAGCAGTCCCGGCAGCACGCTCACCGCGAAGTGCCACAGGCTCACCGCCTCCGCCTCCAGGGCCATGTAGCGGCGGTAGCGCTCGCGGAACTGTGTGTGGTCCCCGGCGGCGAGTTCCCACAGGGCCAGCAGCAGGCCCGGGGTGCCGTAGTGGGTGTCGAGGGCCTGGACGACCTCCGGGCTGCCGAGCGTCTCGCCCTTCTCCATCTTCCCGAACAGCGACCAGTCCCAGCCCAGGCGTTCGCCGAGTGCCCGCAGGCTCATGCCGCTCGCGGCCCGCAGCGTCCGCAGCTCCTCGGCGAAGCGTTGACGGGGTTCCTGGCTGCGGCCGGTGATCGGGCGTCGCTGCGCCATACCTGTCCTCCCGGGACGTGCTGTCGAACGGTGCGACGGCGGGGGTCGTGTGGACCGTGTGGAAGTGCCTCCGTACGCCGGGGAGCCACCACCCGGTCCACTGCGTGGGCCCCCGCCCCCCGGGCATCCTTGTAACGACCGGACTACGCAGAGTAGTAGATCCGGCACTGTCGGTCAGGAGGTCGGCGAAACCGCGTCGACCACCGCATGCCCGTACCCGGCCCACCGCACCTTGACGAGGACCCCATGCCGCACACCCCCAAGATCCGTGAAGCCCTCGAGGCCCGCGACGCCCTCGCCGCCGCCCTCACCCGGGCCGGCGTCCAGCTCCCCGCGATGGACGTCCGTACGCCGTGGGCGGACGACCGCGGAGCCGGCGAGGCCCCGTACGCCCTGGTCCATCTCGGCGCGTGCTCGGCCCCGGTCGCCCTCGCGCTCGCGGACGTGATCGCGAAGGGGATCGCGGAGG
>NZ_LIRG01000210.1 GCF_001419695.1 Streptomyces prasinopilosus | reverse complement strand
GGACCCCGCGCCCGGGCGGCTGTCGCCCGCCCCGGTGCTCCGCCCCACCGGGGCGCGGGGGTCCAGGGGGCAGGGGCGTCCGCTTCAGACGCCGCTGCCGGCCCCGCAGGGGCCGTACAGGTCCAGCAGCCGGACCCGGGCGCAGTGCAGCCGGTGGGCGACCACGCGGCCCACCCACTGGGCCAGGTCCCGCCCGAGGGCCGGCTCGTCCTCGCACAGGGCGCGGACCCCCGCGGCGTCGAACTCGTAGGCCCGCACCGGGGTGGCCGCCTCGGCCCCCAGGTGCCAGACGTGCGGGCTGTACAGCCAGGACCAGCCGACGAGTTCGTTGTGCCCGAGCCGCTCGATGACGGCGGCCCGGCGGCCGGGGACGTGCATGTCGAGCTCGACGGTGCCGGTCCGCACGATCCAGAACCGGTCCGCGTGGCCCCCCTCCTCGAACAGCCGGGTCCCCTGCGGGAAGGACACCTCCCGGGCGGTCTCCAGGAGCTTCGCCCGGTGCTCGGCGGGCAGGGCGCGCGGCAGCCTGGGGGACGGAGGAGCGAACATGGCGGGCCTCCCTTGCGGGGCGGATGGACTGCCGGTGCGGTGGGCCGGGCGTCCGGTGAGATTCCAGCCTCCTGCGAACCCCGGCCGGTGCCCATGGGCCGTACGGCCCTGATCGGGGGCGTCCGTCCCTCCGTGGCGCCCTCGGCGCCCGTGCCGGGGCGGGCGGCCGGCCCCGGGACCCGGCTCCGTATCCTGGGGCCGGCCCCGGCCCGGACAGGGACCTGTGGCCCGTGTCGGCCGGCCGCCCGGCCGCCGATACTGAAGGTGTCCGCGGGGGCGGCAGCCTCGACGGCGGATCCGGCGGCAGCCCCGCCGACGGCTTCCACCGCAGTTCCGACAGCAGGAGGTACGCGCATGCCCCGCACCATCATCACCGGTCTCGACGGTTCCGCGGAGAGCCGGGCCGCGGCCGAGTGGGCGGCCCGCGAGGCGAAGCTGCGCGGCCTGCCGCTCCGGATGGTCGAGGTCCGGGAGCCCCTCCCGGAGACGGCCGCCCGGACGCCGTTCCCGGGTGCGGAGACGTCCCCGGCCGACGGTCCGGGAACCACGGAGGAGGCGGCGGCCGGGCTGCGGCTGCGCCACCCCGGGATCGAGGTCACCGCGGAGCAGGTCCCCGGCCGCC
>NZ_LIRG01000021.1 GCF_001419695.1 Streptomyces prasinopilosus | reverse complement strand
CCGCGCTGGACGCCGGCGTCACCCTGATCGACACCGCGGACGCCTACCACCGGGACGCCGGCGAGGTCGGCCACAACGAGACCCTGATCGCCAAGGCCCTGGCCTCCCACGACCGCGGCGGTGACGTCCTGGTCGCCACGAAGGGCGGCCACCTGCGTCCCGGCGACGGCAGCTGGACGCTGGACGGCAGCCCTAGGCACCTCAAGGAGGCCTGCGAGGCGTCCCTGCGCCGGCTCGGCGTGGAAGCCCTCGGGCTCTACCAGTTCCACCGGCCCGACCCCCGTATCCCGTACGCCGAGTCCGTCGGCGCCCTCCGCGACCTGCTGGACGAGGGCAAGATCCGCATGGCCGGGATCTCCAACGCCGATCCGGAGCAAATCCGGCAGGCCCGGGACATCCTCGGCGACCGGCTCGTCTCGGTGCAGAACCAGTTCTCGCCGGCCTTCCGCTCCAGCGGGCCCGAGCTGGAGCTGTGCACCGAACTCGGCGTCGCCTTCCTGCCCTGGAGCCCATTCGGCGGCATCACCCGTGCCGGTGACCTGGGTTCGTCGTACGCCCCGTTCGCGCGCGTCGCGCGGACGCGCGGGGTGAGCCCGTACCAGGTGTGCCTGGCGTGGATGCTCGCCAAGTCACCGGTGGTCGTGCCGATCCCGGGGGCGAGCCGGCCGGAGTCCGTCCGCGACTCGGTCCGCGCCGCGGACCTGGAACTGGGCGCCGAGGAGATCGCGGAGCTGGACGCCGCCTGAGGGACCCCGGGACGCGACCGCCGGCGCGATCACGCGCACGGGGCCGGTGTACTCCCGCCCGACCATGGGGAAAGCGCTTCCTGGAGCAGGGCGGAGAGCGCGTCCGCCGCACCGCCGCACCCGGACCGCACCCGCCGTTCCCGGCCTCAGGGGAGGACCACCGCCGATGGCGTCGTCGCCGGCAAGACCACTCGACCACCGCTACCGGGGTGAGCACCCCGTCCGCACCCTCGCCTATCTCCTGCGGACCGACCGCGCCCGGCTCACCGCCGCGGTCGGCGTCTTCACGGTCAAGCACAGTCCCGTCTGGCTGCTGCCGCTGATCACCGCGTCCATCATCGACACCGTGGTGCAGCACCGGCCGGTCTCGCAGCTCTGGACCAGCACCGGCGTCATCATGTTCATCCTGCTGGTCAACTACCCGCTGCACCTGCTCTACGTGCGACTCCTGTACGGCAGCGTCCGCCGCATGGGCACCGCCCTGCGCTCCGCCCTGTGCACGCGGATGCAGCAGCTCTCCATCGGCTACCACTCCCGCGTGAGCGCCGGCGTCCTCCAGGCCAAGGTCGTGCGGGACGTGGAGACCGTCGAGCAGATGGTGCAGCAGACCGCGGAGACGGGGCTCGGCGCGATCACCGTCCTCATCGGCGGGCTGGTCATCATCGGCCTGCGCACGCCCGAGTTCCTGCCCGTCTTCCTGGTCGTCGTGCCCGCCGCCACCCTGCTCGTGGCCCGGCTGCGGTCCCGGCTGCGGACCCACAACGAGCACTTCCGGCACGAGGTGGAGACCCTCTCCTCCCGGGTGACGGAGATGACCCGGCTCATCCCGGTCACCCGCGCCCACGGGCTGGAGGGCAAGGCCCTGCGCCGGATGGACGGCACCCTGAACCGGCTGCTCACCTCCGGGATGCGCCTGGACCTGGTCAACGGCCGGTTCGGCTCGCTGGCCTGGGTGGCGCTCAACGTGGTGGGCGTCCTCGTGCTGGCCGGCGCGGCGCTGATCTCGTACTACGACGTCTGGGGCGTCACCGCCGGCGACATCGTGATGCTGAGCGCCTTCCTGACCACGCTCACCGGCTCCACGACGACCCTGGCGGGCCTGGCCCCGGTCATCACCAAGGGCCTCGAGTCCGTGCGCTCGGTCGGCGAGGTCCTCCAGGCGCCCGAACTGGAGGACAACGAGGGCAAGGAGGAAGTCGCCGCCCTGCGCGGCGCGGTCGCCTTCGAGGGGGTGGGCCACACCTACGAACGGGACGGGCGCCCCGCCGTACGCGACTTCACCCTCGACGTCGCCCCGGGCGAGACCGTCGCCCTGGTGGGGGCCTCGGGCGCGGGCAAGTCCACCGTGCTCAACCTCGTCATAGGTTTCATCCGCCCGACCTCGGGCCGCCTGCTCCTCGACGGCGCCGACATGAGCGGCCTGGACCTGCGCACCTACCGCCGCTTCCTGTCGGTCGTGCCCCAGGAGTCGATCCTCTTCGACGGCACGGTCAGGGAGAACGTCGCCTACGGCATGGACGAGGCGGACGAGGAGGCGGTGCGGTCCGCGCTGCGCGACGCCAACGCCCTGGAGTTCGTCGACCGGCTGCCCCAGGGCCTCGACACCCTCGTCGGGGAACGCGGAGCCCGCCTGTCCGGCGGGCAGCGCCAGCGCCTGGCCATCGCCCGCGCCCTGATCAGGGACCCCAAGGTACTCGTTCTCGACGAGGCGACCTCGGCGCTGGACACCCGCTCCGAGGCGCTGGTCCAGGAGGCCCTCGCCCGGCTGCTGCACGGGCGGACCACCTTCGTCGTGGCGCACCGGCTGTCCACCGTGCGCGGTGCCGACCGGATCGTGGTCATGGCGGACGGTCGGATCCAGGAGGTCGGCACCCACGAGGAACTGCTGCGCCGGGGAGGGGCCTACACCGCACTGCACGGCGGGCAGGCGGCCTGACGGACGGGCCCCGTGGAGCGCCCGCCGGCCCACCCCGTCCGGCCGGCCGGACGGGGTGGACTACTTCCCGGCGATGCGGGTAGGCGCAGCCACACACCCAGAGAGAGGCGCCTTCGTGCTGGTACCGGACCCCAAGACCGTCAGACGACTGCTGACGCGTTACGCGACGCTGCGGATCGCACAGGCGGAGCGGCACTCGCCCGCCGCGGCCCGCGAGCTGGAGGACGTCACGTACACCCTCTGCGTGATGACGGGAGCCGCCGGCATCCGTGAGGCCGTCACCCGCGCGGACGCGCTGCTCGCCCAGGGACGGACCGCGCCCGTCGGCCGGACCGCGGACCCGGACGGCGAGAACGGCCGCTGCCTGACCGTGTGACCGGCGGCACGGCTGCTGCCCGGCCGTACGGCCGGGAGCTACGAGCCGGTGCCCGCGACGGGCCGGCGGCCGTGGAACGCGGCCCGGTACGCGTGCGGCGTGGTGCCCGCCACCTTGCGGAACCGCTCGCGGAACGCCGTGGGCGAGCCGAACCCGGACTGCCGGGCGATCCGCTCGACCGTGTGGTCACTGTTCTCCAGCAGGTACTGGGCGCGCCGCACCCGCGCCCGCAGCAGCCACTGCACCGGCGTGGTGCCCGTCTGCTCGCGGAAGCGGCGGCCGAAGGTGCGCTCGCTCATCCCGGCACGCGCCGCCATCGCCCCGAGGGTGATCTCGTGCGCCAGGTTGTCCTCGAGCCACTCGAACAACGGCTCGAAGGCCGACCCGCGGGGCACGGGCGGGTGCTCGTGCACGATGAACTGGGCCTGCCCGCCCTCCCGTTCCAACGGCATGACGGACATCCGGGCCGCGTTCGCGGCCACCACCGAGCCGAGGTCCCGGCGGACCATGTGCAGGCACATGTCCAGCGCGGCGGCCGCCCCGGCCGAGGTGAGGATCTGCCCGTTGTCGACGTAGAGCACGTCCGGCCGCACCTCGACGCGCGGGAAGTCGCGGGCCAGCCGGTCCGCGGCCGCCCAGTGCGTGGTGGCGCGCAGCCCGTCCAGCAGTCCCGCCTCCGCCAGCACGAACGCGCCCACGCACACCGAGGCGATCCGGGTGCCCGCACCGGCCGCCCGGCGCAGCGCGGCGACGACGGCGGGGGAGAGCGGTGACGCACCGTCGGCGCGGCCCGGGACGATGATCGTGTCGGCGTCCGCCAGTGCCTCCAGTCCGCGGTCGACGCGCAGGAACAACCCGCCGTCCGCCGCCACCTCGGGCGTCTCGGCGCACAGCCGCACCCGGTAGGCGGGCCGGCCGTCGGGCAGGCGGGTCCAGTCGAAGGTCTGCTGGGGGGCCGCCATGTCGAACGGAATGACCCGGTCGAGCAGAAGAATCGCCACGGAGTGCATGAACGCCACGATAGGCGGATTCCCGCCACTCGTGAGAGCCGGGGCAGGAGGGTGGCAGGGGCGCCGGAGACCGGAGGAGGGGCCGATGGGCACGGTTGGCGGGAATCCGTGGAAGGCTGTCGATCCAGCCCATCAGGGAAGGTCCGGAAGGCCCTTAGCGTGAGTGCCGCACCGCTGATCACGCCAAGGAAAGAGCCCCGGTGACCAAGTTCCTGCTGTCCCTGCACGTCCTCGCCGCCATCCTCGCCGTCGGTCCGGTGACCGTCGCGGCGAGCATGTTCCCGCCGGCCGCACGCCGCGCCGCGCCCGCCGGGGGCGACGGGCCCGGCACGGCGGTGACCACCGTCGAGGTGCTGCACCGCATCTGCAGGGTCTACTCCCGCGTCGGCGTCACGGTCCCCGTGCTCGGGCTGGCCACCGCGCTCGCCATGGGGGTCCTGGGCGACGGCTGGCTCGTCACCTCCATCGCGCTCACGGCCGCGGCCGCGGCCGTCCTGATCGCCTTCGTGCTGCCCCGTCAGGACGAACTCGTCGAGCGGCTGGCCCGGCACCAGCCCGTCGACCGGCGGGCGACAGCGCGACTGGCCATGTTCACCGGGGTGTTCAACCTGCTGTGGGCGACGGTCACGGTTCTCATGATCGTCCGTCCCGGTTCGTCCACGGGTGCCTGACCGGCCGCGCCGCCGCCCCGTGCCCGCCGGCCCCGGAAGCGCGCGGACTATTTCCCGTGCACGCGTCTGCGTCAAGTCGTACGGGTGAATTCCCCCTGAAGGATGCCCGGACGCATAGACTCGTCAGTCGCGTCCCCGTCCCGGGGCCGACGAAGCAGAGAGGCACGTTGCAGGGTGTTCAAGGAATCCCCCATCTACGACCGACTCATCACGGAGCGCGGTGATGTGCCCGCACAGGTCCGCAGCGAGGCCGAACGAGTGAACAGGGAACTGGAGCTGGTCATGGGGCCCCTGCAGTCCTCCGGGTACCCCCAGGGCGGCCCCGACCGCCGGCAGTCCCCGGGCAACGGCTGGCAGCGCACCGCCCTCCTGCCCGGCCCCAGGCCGCACTGATCCGGGTACCGCCCCGGCGGACGGGCCCGCACCACCACGCTCCTCCGTGGTGACGGGGCCTTCAGCGTGCCGTGGTGGGCGTCCTGCCGGCCTCCACCGTCTCCCCGGGGACGGGCCGCGCCAGCCACTCGGCGACGGCACGCGCGATCGGCTGACCCGTCTCCACCTCGACGAACCCGAACTGACCCGACTGGTTGCACTCCAGGAACCACCACGTCCCGTCGGCGTCCTCGGCGAAGTCGAAGGCCCCGTAGGCCAGTTCGGCCTCGCGAAGGTAGGTGCGGACGCAGTCGGCGATGCGCGGCGGCACGTCGACCGGCTCCCAGGGCGCCCCGGGCGGCGCGAAACGCACATCCACCTCGACCGGTTCGGCACCGGTGTCCGCCGCCTTGCGGGCGGCCAGCAGCCGCTCGCCCACGGCGGTGAGCCGTATGTCGGCACGCTTCGCTATCCGCCGCTGGAGCAGGGTCGGCCCGAACGCCACGGCGGTGAAGTCGGCGTCCGGCGCCACCCTGCTCGTCGGCACGGCCCGCGGCGGATCCTGCGGGTGCGCCCCGGAAACGGGCTTGACCACCAGGTCCGGGAACCGCTCCGCGAACTCCCGGGCGGCGCGCGGAAAGGTCGTGATCACGGTGGCCGGCACGGGCAGACCGCAGCGCTGCGCCAGCCGGAGCTGCCACGGTTTGTGGCGCGCCTGCCGGGCCGCGTCCGGATGGTTCATCCAGCGGGCGTCCGAGCCGCGCAGCATCCCGTACAGGGCCTGAGCGGCCTCCTCGGTCAGCCAGGGCGAGGGCTGGGCCGCCCGCCCGGCCGGGGTGCCCGGCCTGCGCACCCACACGGAACGCAGTCCGCCGATGCTCACCAGCCTCCCCCCGGCGGAGAGATGGCCTCGGAAACGGCCGTGCACGTATTCACCCGAGAGCGAGACGCCGGCGGTCAGGTCGGCGGGGTCGACGCGTACCACCGGGACTCCGGAGCCGTGCAGGTGCACGACCACCATGTCGGCGGTCACGTCCTCCTCGCAGGTGAGGATCAGTACGGTCATGGTCTGCGGCTCACGGTCAGTCGTCGAAGTGGGTCTTGGAACCCGCCGTGGACGTCGTGGTGCCCACCTCCCGCAACAGTGCGTGATCGCGGGCCGCCACTCGTCCGTCGGCGAGGACGTTCAACTGCAGCCCGGAGTCGTACACATACGGAGTGGTTATGACCAACTCCCGTGCCGGCCGTGCGTAGTTGAGCGCGAACGGTTGCATCGTCTCTCCCTCGTCGGTACCGCGCCGACCAGCGACGGCCCCCTGTGCGCCGCTGCTTGGTCCGCCGACTTGTTTTGGCTTCCAGAGACTTATACGAATCGAACGGGTGGTTGGTTTCCTCACGGAGCGTAGTCGTGAGCGGGTTCACGGTCCGGGCGCCGGGACGCCGCTCCGGGTGAACCCGCGCCGAGGGACCCGCGCAGGGAGCGCAGCGCGAGCAGCAGCACGCCGATGTCGTCCAGGTACACCGGGTCGGGCAGCAGGTCGGTCGGCAGGACGAGGTAGAGGACCGCGCCCCAGAACACCCAGCGCGGGCCCGTGGGCAGACCGGCGCGCCGCAGCTCGCGCCGGGTGCGGACCAGTCGCACCGCGAGGACCACGGCGCACGCCAGCACGGCGGCCGCGGCGACGGCGGCGACGACGAGTACCACGGTGGTCGTGTCCACGGGCTGTCCTCCTCGAGGTGCGGCGGGGCGCCGTTCCCCCCCCTGTCTGGATGCCCGGGAACGGCTCCGGTATGACCGCCCGGGGAAGCCGGTGGAGTGGTACAGGTCATACCGGTGGCCCAGCCGGGTGGCCGGGCCGGGCGGGGGCGCCTAGTAATGGTCCACGTAACGTCGCTCGTCGTACGTCCGGGGGCGAGGAGCGGCCTGAGTCTTCCTTCATGGAGCCGAGCATGACCACCTGCTCATCGACACCCCCGTCGGACACCTCGAGCCCCTCGAGCGGTCCGACCGCCTCGACCGCCTCCGTCATATCCGGCGGGACGGACCCGGTCCTCCCGCCGGAGCCGCCGCCGGCGCCCCCTCCGGCCGCCGGGACGGCCTACGCCACCGGTGGTCCGCGTCCGGACGCGGAC
>NZ_LIRG01000209.1 GCF_001419695.1 Streptomyces prasinopilosus | reverse complement strand
CGGTGCGGGCAGCCCGGCCGCCCTCGCGCTGTGGGGGAAACGTGAAGGAGAAGAGGGGGGAATGTGCTCCCATGTCCCGGTCTCCGTCCCGACCTCCGAGAAACTCTCACCTCGCGTTGAACACCCCGCGCACCACGCCCGTACCCGATGTCGAGCGACCGACGGGGGGGATCCCCGGGACACCGGAGGTGGGCGTGCGCAAGGATGCGGCCGTGGCCAATGAACGTGGAGCGAGGGCCCGACATCGCATGTCCCCGTCCTCGTCCAACGAACCCGACGAGGAGCTGATGCGTGCTCTGTATCGGGAGCACGCAGGGCCCTTGCTCGCCTACGTCCTCCGGCTGGTCGCCGGCGACCGGCAGCGGGCCGAGGACGTCGTGCAGGAAACGCTCATCCGGGCCTGGAAGAACGCCGGTCAGCTCAACCGGGCGACCGGATCGGTACGCCCCTGGCTGGTGACGGTCGCCCGGCGCATCGTCATCGACGGCCACCGCAGCCGGCAGGCCCGGCCGCAGGAGGTCGATCCGTCGCCGCTGGAGGTCATCCCCGCGGAGGACGAGATCGACAAGGCGCTGTGGCTGATGACGCTGTCGGACGCACTCGACGACCTGACCCCTGCCCACCGGGAGGTCCTCGTCGAGACGTACTTCAAGGGACGTACCGTGAACGAGGCGGCCGAGACCCTCGGGATACCCAGCGGCACGGTGCGCTCCAGGGTGTTCTACGCCCTGCGTTCGATGAAGCTGGCACTGGAGGAGCGGGGGGTGACGGCGTGATGAGCGTGTACGGGGGATTCGGAGCGGGCGGTACGGGTATGTCTGGTGCCATGCAGGGATCACCGGTGCCGAACGAGCATGAGACCGTCGGTGCCTACGCCCTCGGCATCCTCGACGATGCCGAGGCGACGGCGTTCGAATCGCACCTCGCCGGCTGCGAATGGTGCGCCCAGCAGCTCGACGAACTCGCCGGGATGGAACCGATGCTGGCCGCCCTCGCGGACCTGCCCGGCACCGGCACACCGTCGCTCGGCGAGTCGCTGTCGGCCAAGCCGGCGCCGCGCGTGGTGGAGAAGCTGGTCGACGAGGTCGCCGAGCGGCGCGCCAAGAAGCGCCGCCGCAACTTCTACATGGTCGCCGCCGCGGGCGCCCTGATCGTCAGCGGCCCCTTCGTCGCCGTCGCGGCGAACGGCGGGGGCGACGGAGGCGACGGCGGCGGGGGCGGCACCAACCGCACCCTCTCCGCCGACCCGGCCAAGGACGTCTTCGAGCAGATCCCCGACAAGCTCACGGCCACCGACCCGGGCACCAGGGTCTCCGTGACCGTGGCGTTCCAGGAGAAGGACTGGGGCACCGGCCTGGCCGCGCGGATCACCAACGTCAAGGGCCCCGAGAAGTGCGCCCTGATCGTCATCGGCAAGAACGGCGAGCGGGAGACCGCGACCTCCTGGACCGTCCCGGAGTGGGGCTACGGCCTGCCGGACGCCACGACGGACAAGGCCAAGCAGCCGCTCCACGTCCAGGGCGGCGCCTCGTTCGACCCCGACCAGATCGACGGCTACGAGATCGTGACGTTCGACGGCGAGAAGCTCGTCGAAATCGACGCGTAGCCCGGGCGGGCCCCCTTCGCGTACGGTTGACGGCTGCCCAGCACGTCAGAAGGGGGCCCGGTGGCCGCTCAGGCTCAGCAGGAAACCGCGGTCGATCCGGTTCACGATTCCGTTCGCGACCGGGAGATCAGCGGCGAACAGGAACACCTCGACCGGGTGTACCGACGGCTCGAGGAAAAGATCCACGAGGCCGAGTTCCTCATGCACGACGCTGCCCGGCGCGGCCAGGTCGGCACGCCGGGCGCACTCGCCGAACGGGACGCCCAGGTCTTCCGGGCCGGCGTCCACCTCAACCGGCTGAACAACGAGTTCGAGGACTTCCTCTTCGGCCGGATCGACCTGCTCCCCGGCAAGGACGGCAAGAAGGGACCCGACGGCGCCTACACCGCCGTCGAGCCCGCCGAGGGCGCCGTCCGCCCCGACCACACCGCCGACATCGCCGAGACGCTGCACATCGGCCGCATCGGCGTCCTCGACGCCGAGTACAGCCCGCTGGTCATCGACTGGCGGGCGCCCGCCGCCGCCCCGTTCTACCGGTCCACCCCGGTCGACCCGGGCCGGGTGGTGCGGCGCCGGGTCATCCGCTCCAAGGGCCGCAGGGTCCTCGGTGTCGAGGACGACCTGATGCGCCCCGAGCTGACGGCCTTCCTGGACGGCCGCGAGCTGCCCGTCATCGGCGACGGCGCGCTGATGGCCGCGCTCGGCCAGGCCCGGACGCACAGCATGCGGGACATCGTCGCCTCCATCCAGGCCGAACAGGACCTGGTGATCCGCGCCCCCGCCGCCTCCGTGACCTACGTCGAGGGCGGCCCCGGCACCGGCAAGACCGCCGTCGCCCTGCACCGCGCGGCCTACCTGCTCTACCAGGACCGGCGCCGCTACGCGGGCGGCATCCTGATCGTCTCGCCCACCCCGCTCCTGGTCGCCTACACCGAGGGCGTCCTGCCCTCCCTCGGCGAGGAGGGCCAGGTCGCCATCCGCGCCATCGGCTCCCTGGTCGACGGCGCCGAGGCCACCCTGTACGACGCCCCGGCGGTGGCCCGCGCCAAGGGCTCCTCCCGCATGCTCAAGGTGATCCGGAAGGCCGCGCGCGGCGCCCTGGAGAGCACCGGAACGCCGACCCGGCTGCGCGTCGTCGCCTTCGGCCGGCGGCTCGAACTGGACGCCGGGGAACTGGCGGCCGTCCGCCACACCGCCCTCGGCGGCACCGCCCCGGTGAACCTGCTGCGCCCCCGCGCCCGCAGACTGCTCCTGGACGCCCTGTGGGAGCGCTCCGGCGCGGGCACTCGGCACACCGACCCCGAGCTGGCCGCCGAACTGCGCTCCTCCTTCGACGACGACATCACCACCGAGGACGACTTCCTCGCCTTCTTCGACGCCTGGTGGCCCGAGCTGACCCCGGCCGCCGTGCTGGACGCCATGGCCGACGAGCGGCGCCTCGGCCGCTGGGCCCGGCGCGTCCTCAACCCGGGCGAGGTCCGCAAGGTCGCCCGCTCGCTGCGGCGGGACGGCCGGTCGGTGCACGACATCGCGCTGCTCGACGAGCTCCAGGCCGTCCTCGGCGCCCCCGCCCGCCCCCGGCGCAGGCGGGAACTCGACCCGCTGGACCAGCTCACCGGCCTGGAGGAGCTGATGCCGGTGCGCGAGGAGTCGCAGCGCGAGCGGGCCGAACGCCTCGCCCAGGAACGCACCGAGTACGCCCACGTCATCGTCGACGAGGCCCAGGACCTCACCCCCATGCAGTGGCGCATGATCGGCCGGCGCGGCCGGCACGCCACCTGGACGGTCGTCGGCGACCCCGCCCAGTCGTCCTGGTCCGACCCCGACGAGGCCGCCCAGGCCCGCGACGAGGCCCTCGGCAGCAGGCCCCGCCGCCGCTTCGAGCTCACCGTGAACTACCGCAACCCGGCCGAGATCGCCCACCTCGCCGCCAAGGTGCTCGCGCTCGCCATGCCGGGCTCCGTGGCGCCGAGGGCGGTGCGCTCCACCGGCGTCGAACCGCGCTTCGTGACCACGGGCGGGGAACCGGGCCGGCTCCAGCAGCAGGGGCAGGGCCGGGTGCCGGTGCGGGAGAACGGCGCCGGCGAGGGGGCCGGCCCGGGCGGGTCGCTCGCCGAGACCGTGCGCGCGGAGACGGCCCGGCTGCTGGAGCGGGTGGACGGCACGGTCGGCGTGGTCGTCGCCATGCAGCGCCGCGAGGAGGCGCGGCGCTGGCTGGACGGGCTCGGCGACCGTGCCGTGGCCCTCGGCAGCCTGGAGGCCAAGGGCCTGGAGTACGACGCGACGATCGTGGTCTCCCCGGCCGAGATCGCCGACGAGTCCCCGGCCGGCCTGCGCGTCCTGTACGTCGCCCTGACCCGCGCCACCCAGCAGCTGACCGTCGTCTCCGCCGAACGCGACGAGCCGGACGCGGCCGGCGTCCCGGACCTGCTGCGGGACTGACGGCCCGCGGCCCCGGCCTCCGGCGGTGTCCGGCGGCGTCCGTCGGTGTCCGTCGGCGTCCGGCGGGAAATGACCCGCCCGCGGGAATGGTTCCGCGCCATCCGTTTGTTAGCCTGGCAAGTGACACCGGCCCGATCCAAGCCCCCGGGCCCAACCTTCGTCGCTACGAGCGACCACTTGCCGCGAGGCGAGCATGGCGGGCCGGTGTCACTGAACAACCGAGAGGCCCACATCACTTCCGGGTGATGTGGGCCTCTCGCATTGACTTACGTGCGGCCCTCTACTTCTCGTATGGTGGAACAGTCTTTCCGGCGGTTTCCGCAGTTACCCGCTTTCGCCGTGACCAAAACGTTCGCAATCGGATGCGGCTACCACGTACTCGGCGGTAGGTGCGACGATCGGACGGCACAAAGCAGCTACACGGTGAAAGCAGAGGAAGTCGGCCATGGCAACGGCGCCCAGCGTCTCCTACTCGATGACCATCCGGCTGGAGGTGCCGGCGAGCGGAACCTCCGTCTCTCAGCTCACCACCGCCGTGGAATCCTCCGGCGGCACGGTCACCGGCCTCGACGTCACGGCGTCCGGCCACGAGAAGCTCCGCATAGACGTCACCATCGCGGCCACCTCCACCGGCCACGCCGAGGAGATCGTGGAGAAGCTCCGCGGGATCGAGGGCGTCAGCCTGGGCAAGGTCTCGGACCGTACGTTCCTGATGCACCTCGGCGGCAAGATCGAGATGGCGTCCAAGCACCCCATCCGCAACCGTGACGACCTCTCCATGGTCTACACGCCGGGCGTGGCCCGCGTCTGCATGGCCATCGCCGAGAACCCCGAGGACGCCCGCCGCCTCACCATCAAGCGCAACTCCGTTGCGGTCGTGACGGACGGATCCGCCGTGCTGGGCCTGGGGAACATCGGCCCGAAGGCGGCCCTGCCCGTGATGGAGGGCAAAGCCGCCCTGTTCAAGCGGTTCGCCGGCATCGACGCCTGGCCGCTCTGCCTCGACACGCAGGACACCGACGCGATCGTCGAGATCGTCAAGGCGATCGCCCCGGGCTTCGCCGGCATCAACCTGGAGGACATCTCCGCGCCGCGCTGCTTCGAGATCGAGGCCCGGCTGCGCGAGGCCCTCGACATCCCCGTCTTCCACGACGACCAGCACGGCACCGCGATCGTCGTCCTCGCCTCCCTGACCAACGCGCTGCGGGTCACCGGCAAGGCGATCGAGAACATCCGGGTCGTCATGTCCGGCGCCGGCGCGGCCGGCACGGCCATCCTCAAGCTGCTCATCGCGGCCGGGGTGAAGAACGCCGTGGTGGCCGACATCCACGGAGTGGTGCACGCGGGCCGCGAGGACCTGGTGGACACCCCCGCCGACTCCCCCCTGTGCTGGATCGCCGCCCACACCAACCCGGAGAACCTGACCGGCACGCTGAAGGAGGCCGTGCGCGGCGCGGACGTCTTCATCGGCGTCTCCGCCCCGAACGTCCTCGACGGCGCCGACGTCGCCGCGATGGCCGACGGCGCGATCGTCTTCGCGCTCGCGAACCCCGACCCCGAGGTGGACCCGGGCGTCGCCCGCGAGACCGCGGCCGTGGTGGCCACCGGCCGCTCCGACTTCCCGAACCAGATCAACAACGTGCTGGTGTTCCCGGGCGTGTTCCGCGGCCTGCTGGACGCCCAGTCCCGCACCGTCAACACCGAGATGATGCTCGCCGCCGCGCAGGCCCTGGCCGACGTGGTCACCGAGGACGAGCTGAACCCGAACTACATCATCCCGAGCGTGTTCAACGACAAGGTCGCGGGCGCGGTCGCCGGCGCCGTGCGGGAGGCCGCGAAGAACACGGAGGCCTCGGTTCCGGCCGTCTAGAAAAGGCCCCGGAGGCCGCCGCGGCCCTGTGACCATCAACACGGTAGGTGTGGGGTCGGCGCGTCGTGGAACCCGTGACACGCGGCCGCCCTTTAGGGTAGCGGCCGTGACTCGGACCCCCGGTATCCGCGGTCCGCTGCCGACAGCGGACGCAGCGTCACCGTCGGTCGGGCCGTGCGCGCCTCCCGGGTGACTCCCCCGGGTGACTTCACGGGCGGTATCGCGGCTCCTGCGGGTGCCGGATTGGCGTTACCGCCGCAGGTAGAGGCAGGATGCTCCACCGGGACCACGTTCAGGGGGCAGCACCTCCAGGGGCGTGCGGGCCCGTGTAAGTACCCGGGTCCGGGGGACTCACCGAGGCCCCCGGCAGCATCGGCTTGGCCGTGCCCCAAGTGCGGCCCCGCCGCGTGGCACGCCTCAACGGCAAGAAGAACACGGGAGTAACAACATGAACCGCAGTGAGCTGGTGGCCGCGCTGGCCGACCGCGCCGAGGTGACCCGCAAGGACGCCGACGCCGTGCTGGCCGCGTTCGCCGACATCGTCGGCGACATCGTCTCCAAGGGGGACGAGAAGGTCACCATTCCCGGTTTCCTGACCTTCGAGCGCACCCACCGTGCCGCTCGCACCGCGCGCAACCCGCAGACCGGCGAGCCGATCCAGATCCCGGCCGGCTACAGCGTGAAGGTCTCCGCGGGCTCGAAGCTCAAGGAAGCCGCCAAGGGCAAGTGATCCTGCCGTTCGTACGTCCCGGGACGGCGTACGGCGCATAGTGACGCCAAAGGGGCGGCCACCGATCGGGTGGCCGCCCCTTTGGCAAGCCCTTTTCCGGCCAGTCCGGCGCCGCGCCGTGTCCGCCCGGGGGACGGGCCCCGGACCCCGGCCGGGGCCGGCGGCACGGCCGCCGGGTCCCGGCCGTCAGCCGGGCGCCCCGCCCGCCGTCAGCCGAGCGCCTTGCCGGGAAGCTCGACCTTCGCCCCCAGCTCCACCAGCTTGTCCATGAAGTTCTCGTAGCCGCGGTTGATCAGGCCGATGCCGTGGACGCGGGACGTGCCCTGGGCGGCGAGGGCGGCGATCAGGTAGGAGAAGCCGCCGCGCAGGTCGGGGATGACCAGGTCGGCGCCCTGGAGCCGGGTCGGGCCCGAGACGACGGCCGAATGGAGGAAGTTGCGCTGGCCGAAGCGGCAGTGGGAGCCGCCCAGGCACTCGCGGTAGAGCTGGATGTGCGCACCCATCTGGTTGAGCGCCGAGGTGAAGCCGAGGCGGGACTCGTAGACCGTCTCGTGGACGATCGACAGCCCCGTCGCCTGGGTCAGAGCGACCACCAGCGGCTGCTGCCAGTCGGTCTGGAAGCCCGGGTGGACGTCCGTCTCCAGGGCGATCGACTTGAGCTGGCCGCCCGGGTGCCAGAACCGGATGCCCTGGTCGTCGATCTCGAAGGCGCCGCCCACCTTCCGGTAGGTGTTCAGGAACGTCATCATCGAGCGCTGCTGGGCGCCGCGGACGTAGATGTTGCCCTCGGTGGCCAGCGCCGCGGACGCCCAGGAGGCGGCCTCCAGGCGGTCGGGGAGGGCGCGGTGGTTGTAGCCGCCGAGCTTGTCCACACCGGTGATGCGGATGGTCCGGTCGGTGTCCATCGCGATGATCGCGCCCATTTTCTGCAGGACGCAGATCAGGTCCTCGATCTCCGGCTCCACCGCCGCGTTGGACAGCTCGGTGACGCCCTCCGCGAGGACCGCCGTCAGCAGCACCTGCTCCGTCGTGCCGACGGACGGGTACGGCAGCTTGATCTTCGTGCCGCGCAGCCGCTGCGGGGCCTCCAGGTACTGGCCGTCCGCCCGCTTCTCGATCGTCGCGCCGAACTGGCGCAGCACGTCGAAGTGGAAGTCGATCGGCCGGCCGCCGATGTCGCAGCCGCCCAGGCCCGGGATGAAGGCGTGCCCCAGCCGGTGCAGCAGCGGGCCGCAGAACAGGATCGGGATGCGCGACGAGCCCGCGTGGGCATCGATGTCGGCGACGTTGGCGCTCTCCACGTGCGTGGGGTCGAGCACCAGTTCGCCGGGCTCGTCGCCGGGGCGGACCGTCACCCCGTGCAGCTGGAGCAGTCCGCGGACGACCCGCACGTCACGGATGTCCGGAACGTTGCCCAGCCTGCTGGGCTCACTGCCCAGCAGGGCGGCGACCATGGCCTTCGGTACGAGGTTCTTCGCACCGCGGACGCGGATCTCCCCCTCCAGCGGGGTTCCGCCGTGGACAAGCAGGACGTCTTCAGCGCCGTTGACGGTCATGGATCTCGCGTTCCGTGGAGGGGTGCAGGGGCCAGAAGGGCAAGGGTAGTCGCCCCCCGTACCGGTTCCGCCAGCCCGTGCGCGGCCCGCTCCCGTCCCCGGGCCCGCCGCTGCACGGGCGGTTTCCCCCCGGACACTCCGGGTC
>NZ_LIRG01000208.1 GCF_001419695.1 Streptomyces prasinopilosus | reverse complement strand
CTGGACGGCGTCGACCTCGACGTCCAGGCCGGCGAGGTGCACTGCCTGCTCGGCCAGAACGGCGCCGGCAAGTCCACCCTGATCAAGGTGCTGGCCGGCGCCCACCAACCCGACACGGGCACCATCCGCTGGCGCGGCGAAGCCGTCACCCTGCGCTCGCCGATCGCCGCCATGCGCCTCGGGATCGCCACCATCTACCAGGAACTCGACCTGGTGGAGCACATGACGGTCGCCGAGAACGTCCACCTCGGCCAGGAACCGACCACCGCCGGGTTCGTCGTCCGTCCCCGGACGGCCAGGGACTCGACGGCCGAGCTGCTGACCCGGCTCGGGCACCCGGAGATCGAACCGGGCCGCACGGTGGGGGAGTTGTCCGCCGCCCAGCAGCAGATCGTCTCGATGGCGCGGGCGCTCTCGCACGACGTGCGCCTCATCGTGATGGACGAGCCGTCGGCCGCCCTCGACCCGGACGAGGTCGACAACCTCTTCCGCATCGTCGCCGCCCTCACCGCCGACGGGGTCGCCGTCGTCTACATCTCGCACCGCCTCGAGGAGATCCGGCGCATCGGCGACCGGGTGACCGTGCTCAAGGACGGCCGCGCCGTCGCCGGCGGGCTGCCCGCCCGGTCCACCCCCACCCGGGAGGTGGTCGCCCTGATGACGGGCCGCGACGTCGAGTACGTCTTCCCCCCGCGGCCGGCCGTCCCGCCCACCGGAGAACCGGTGCTGACCGTCGAGAACCTCTCCCGCGAGGGCGAGTTCGCCCCCCTCGACCTCGAACTGCGCCCGGGGGAGATCGTCGGGCTCGCGGGACTCGTCGGCTCCGGGCGCTCCGAGATCCTGGAGACGGTCTACGGCGCCCGCAAGCCGGACTCCGGCCGGGTCCTGGTCGACGGGCGCCCCCTGCGGCCGGGCAGCGTGCGCGCCGCGGTCCGCGCCGGGATCGGACTCGCCCCCGAGGAACGCAAGGCGCAGGCCCTGCTCATGCTGGAGTCCGTCACCCGCAACGTGTCGCTCTCCGCCCTGTCCCGCTTCTCGCGCGCCGGCTGGATCGACCGCGGCGCCGAACTCGGCGCGGCCCGCGCGGCCACCCGCGAACTGTCGCTGAGGCCGGACAACCCGGACGTGCCCGTGCGCGCCCTGTCCGGCGGCAACCAGCAGAAGGCCGTGCTCGCCCGCTGGCTGCTGCGCGGCTGCCGGGTGCTGCTGCTGGACGAGCCCACCCGCGGCGTCGACGTCGGCGCCCGCGCCGAACTGTACGCAGTCATCAGGCGGTTGGCCGACGAAGGCCTCGCCGTCCTGCTCGTCTCCAGCGAGGTGCCCGAGGTGCTCGGCCTCGCCGACCGCGTCCTGGTCCTCCGGGAGGGCGACGTCGTCCACACGGCACCCGCCCCGGAACTCGACGAACACCGTGTACTCGACCTCGTCATGGAAGGAAGCCCGGCGTCATGACGCAGCCCGTCTCCCCGCCGCGGGACAGCACCGAGAAGGCGCCGGCAACCGGTGGAACGCCCGCCCGGCGCGCCGTGCTGTTCCGCCCCGACGTCCGCACCCTGTCCCTGCTCGGCGTCCTCGCCGCGCTCCTCCTCATCGGCGGCATCACCAGACCGGACGAGTTCCTGGACACCCGCAACCTCCAGCTCGTCCTCACCCAGGCCTCCGTCATCGGCGTCGTCACCGTCGGCATGACCTTCGTCATCACCTCCGGCGGCATCGACCTGTCGGTCGGCGCGATCGTCGCCCTGGCCTCGGTGTGGGCGACCACGGTCGCCACCCAGGAGTTCGGGTTCGCCGGCATCCTGTTCACCGCCGTCCTCGTCGGCGTCGGCTGCGGCCTGGTCAACGGGGTGCTGATCGCGTACGGCGGGATGGTCCCGTTCATCGCGACACTCGCCATGCTCGCCTCGGCCCGCGGCCTCGCCCTGCAGATCACCGACGGACGGACCCAGGTCGTCACCATCGACGGCGTCCTCGACCTCGGCGAACGCGACGCCTACGTCCTCGGCGTCCCGCCCCTGGTCCTGGTGTTCGCGGCGGTCACCGTCATCGGCTGGCTGGTCCTCAACCGGACCACCTTCGGGCGCCGCACCGTCGCCGTCGGCGGCAACGCGGAGGCGGCCCGGCTCGCCGGCATCGACGTCCGCCGCCAACGCCTGTACCTGTACCTGCTGTCGGGGCTGTGCTGCGGCATCGCCGCCTTCCTGCTGATCGTGCTGTCCGGCTCCGGCCAGAACACCAACGGCAACCTCTACGAACTCGACGCCATCGCCGCCGCGATCATCGGCGGCACCCTGCTCACCGGAGGCCGCGGCACCATCGTCGGCTCCGTGCTGGGCGTCCTGATCTTCACCACGATCACGAACATCTTCGCCCTGAACAACCTGCAGAGCGACGTCCAGCAGATCGCCAAGGGCGCGATCATCGTCGCCGCCGTGCTGGTCCAGCGCCGTACCGCGAGCACGACCTGACGAAAGGGTTCACCGCCATGCCGCAGACACCCCTCACGAGCCGCAGAGGGCTGCTCTTCGGAGCCGCCGCCGTCTCCGCCGGCGTCCTCGTCACCGGCTGCACCAGCAACGAGCCGAGCGACGCCGAGCCGACCGCCGACGACCGGCCGGCCGCCGACGACAAGCCCGGCAAGCCGGTCACCATCGGCTTCGCGGGACCGCAGGCCGACCACGGCTGGCTCAACGCCATCAACGACAACGCCGAGAAGCGCGCCAAGACGTACTCGGACGTCACCATGGAGGTCACCGAGGGCTCCAACGACACCGCCCAGCAGATCGGCCAGATCGAGACCCTCATCAACAAGAAGGTCGACGTCCTGGTGGTGCTGCCCGCGGACGGCAAGGCGCTCACCCAGGTCGGGCTGAAGGCGATGCGCGCCGGCATCCCCGTCGTCAACCTCGACCGCATCTTCAACTCCCCCCAGGCCTACCGCTGCTGGATCGGCGGCGACAACTACGGCATGGGCCTGAACGCCGGGCACTACATCGGCGAGAAGCTCAAGGACACCCCCAATGCCCGGGTCGTCGAACTGGCCGGCCTGGACAACCTGGAACTCACCAAGCAGCGCACCCAGGGCTTCGACGACGCGCTGAAGAACTACCCCAACATCAAGAAGGTGGCCCGCCAGGCCGCCGACTTCACCGTCGAGTCCGGCCAGGCCAAGATGGCGCAGCTCCTCCAGGCCCAGTCGAAGTTCGACGCCCTGTGGAACCACGACGACGACCAGGGCGTGGGCGCGCTGCGCGCCATCGAACAGGCCGGGCGCGACGACTTCCTCATGGTCGGCGGCGCGGGCGCGCTCTCCGCCTTCCAGGCCATCAAGGCGGACGACGGCGTCCTCAAGGCGACCGTGCTCTACCCGCCGTCGATGGCCGCCTCCGCGATCGACCTCGCCCGCGCCCTCGGCCAGGGCAAGGGCGTCGGCGGCCTCGCCGAGTTCGAGATCCCCACCTCGCTGACCTGCTACTCGGCCGTCGTCGACAAGGAGAACGTCGACCAGTACATGTCCACCGGCTTCAAGTGACGAGCCCCGCCCCACGGGCTTGACCGGCCCACCGGGCGGGGCCGCCCCCCGCCCGCCACGACGACGAGGAGGACATCCGCATGGCACAGCCGCAGCAGTCAGACGGGGCGGACGGCACGGGGGCGGGAAAGCCACCCCTGCGCGTCGGCATGGTCGGCTACGCCTTCATGGGCGCCGCCCACTCCCAGGGCTGGCGCACCGCGGGCCGCGTCTTCGACCTGCCGATGAACCCCGAACTGGCCGTCGTCTGCGGCCGGGACGCCACCGCGGTGCGCGCGGCGGCCGACCGCCACGGCTGGACGGACACCGAGACCGACTGGCGCGCCCTGGTCGAACGGGACGACGTCGACCTCGTCGACATCTGCACCCCCGGCGACAGCCACGCCGAGATCGCGGTGGCCGCGCTCGCCGCGGGCAAGCACGTGCTGTGCGAGAAGCCCCTCGCCAACACCGTCGCCGAGGCCGAGGCGATGGTCCGTGCCGCCGAAGAGGCCCGGGGACGGGGCCGGCTGGCGATGGTCGGCTTCAACTACCGCCGGGTCCCCGCGACCGCGCTGGCCCGGCGGATGGTGGCCGAGGACCGCATCGGCACCCTCCGGCACGTCCGGGTGGCCTACCTCCAGGACTGGCTGGTGGACCCCGCGTTCCCGCTGACCTGGCGGCTGCGCCGGGAACAGGCCGGCTCCGGATCGCTCGGCGATCTCGGCGCGCACATCGTCGACCTCGCCCAGTACCTGGCGGGTGAACGGCTGGCGGGGGTCTCCGCGCTCACCGAGACGTTCGTCCGGCAGCGGCCGCTGCCCGCGGCGCCGGCCGGCGGCCTGACCGCCGTCGGCAGTGCCGGCACCGGCGAGGTCACCGTGGACGACGCCGCCCTGTTCACCGGCCGCTTCACCTCCGGCGCCCTCGCCTCCTTCGAGGCCACCCGGTACGCCACCGGCCGCAAGAACGCGCTGCGCATCGAACTCAACGGCGAACGCGGATCGCTGGCCTTCGACCTGGAACGGCTCAACGAACTCTCCTACCACGACGCCACCGAGCCCGCGGCGCACGCGGGCTTCCGCCGCATCCTGGTCACCGAACCCGACCACCCCTACCTGGACGCCTGGTGGCCGCCGGGCCACGGCCTCGGCTACGAGCACACCTTCGTGCACCAGGCCCGCGACCTGGTCCACGCCGTCGCCGAGGGCCGCGCCCCCGAACCCTCCTTCGCCGACGGACTGCAGGTGCAGCGCGTCCTGGCGGCGGTGGAGGACAGCGCCCGGAAGAACTCCGTCTACACGCCGATCGCCGCCTGAAGACCTGAGGAAAGGCAGACCCGCATGCCCCGCGACTTCACCCTGTTCACCGGCCAGTGGGCGGACCTCCCCCTCGAGGAGGTCTGCCGGCTCGCCCGCGACTTCGGCTACGACGGCCTCGAACTCGCCTGCTGGGGAGACCACTTCGAGGTGGACAAGGCACTCGCCGACCCGTCCTACGTGGACTCCCGGCGCCGGCTCCTCGGCAAGTACGGCCTTGAGGTCCGGGCGATCTCCAACCACCTGGTCGGCCAGGCGGTCTGCGACGCCATCATCGACGAACGCCACCGGGCCATCCTGCCCGCCAGGATCTGGGGCGACGGCGAGGCCGAGGGCGTGCGGCAGCGGGCCGCCGCCGAGATCGAGGACACCGCGCGCGCCGCCGCCCTCCTCGGCGTCGACACCGTCATCGGGTTCACCGGCTCGGCGATCTGGCACCTGGTCGCCATGTTCCCGCCCGTGCCCGAGTCGATGATCGACCGCGGCTACGAGGACTTCGCGGCGCGCTGGAACCCGATCCTGGACGTCTTCGACGCCGAGGGCGTGCGGTTCGCGCACGAGGTCCACCCCGGCGAGATCGCCTACGACTACTGGACCACCGTCCGCACGCTGGACGCGGTCGGCCGCCGGCCGGCCTTCGGGCTCAACTTCGACCCCTCCCACTTCGTGTGGCAGGACCTCGACCCGGTCGGCTTCCTGTGGGACTTCCGCGACCGGATCTACCACGTCGACTGCAAGGAGGCCCGCAAGCGTCTCGACGGCCGCAACGGCCGCCTCGGCTCCCACCTCCCCTGGGGCGACCCCCGGCGCGGCTGGGACTTCGTCTCCGCCGGCCACGGCGACGTCCCCTGGGAGGACGTCTTCCGCATGCTGCGCTCCATCGGCTACCGGGGCCCGGTCTCCGTCGAATGGGAGGACGCCGGAATGGACCGCCTCCAGGGCGCCCCGGAGGCGCTGGCCCGGCTGAAGAAGTACGACTTCGACCCGCCGTCGGCCTCCTTCGACGCGGCGTTCAGCAGCTGAACCGCACGCCCGACGCCAGGTCGGGGACGGGGACCGGAGCACCCGCCGGTCCCCGGCCCGGCCTGCCCGGATCCCGCTTTGTCCTGTACCGGGGGGAAGTTCGGCCGGTCCCGGTCCAAGGGGTGTTCGCCCCGGACGAACGCGGTTACCGTCCCTGAAGTGTTCCGGTCCTGAAGCGTTCAGGACACCCATGCCGCCGGGGTGACGGCCCGCCCCGGCATCCGCACCGCACGTCCTCGCACCCGCACCGCACGTCCTCGCACCCGTTCCGTACGGCCCCACCCCGTTCCCGGAGGGACTTCGTGCACAGAAGCAGACTCACACCCGCCCCCATCACGAGGCGGCCCGGACTTCGCGCCGCCCTCGCCCTGCTCACCGGCCTGATGCTGGCCGTGGGCACCCCCGCGACCGTCGCCGGCGCCCACCCCGGGCACCCGGAACACGACGAACCGGCGGCCGCCGAGGGACAGTTCCAGCAGGTACCGCTCGCCAAGGGCGAGCCGGAGACGGGCGAGCCGATGTCGCTCACCGTGCTCCCGGACCGCAGCGTCCTGCACACCTCGCGCGACGGCACGCTGCGCCTCACCGACCAGGGCGGCGTCACCAAGGTCGCCGGGAAGATCCCCGTCTACAGCCACGACGAGGAGGGCCTGCAGGGCGTCGGCGTCGACCCGGACTTCGAGAACAACCGGGCGGTCTACCTCTACTACGCCCCGCCGCTCGACACCCCCGCGGGCGACGCCCCGGAGACCGGCACCGCCGAGGACTTCGCGAAGTTCGACGGCGTCAACCGCCTCTCCCGCTTCGTCCTCAACCCCAACGGCACGCTGGACATGGCCAGCGAGAAGAAGGTCCTGGACGTCGCGGCCTCCCGCGGCACCTGCTGCCACGTCGGCGGCGACATCGACTTCGACGCCGAGGGCAACCTCTACCTGTCCACCGGCGACGACACCAACCCCTTCGCCTCCGACGGCTTCACACCGATCGACGAACGGCCCGGCCGCAACCCGGCCTTCGACGCCCGCCGCAGCTCCGGCAACACCAACGACCTGCGCGGCAAGATCCTGCGCATCAAGGTCGCCGAGGACGGCTCGTACACCGTCCCGGAGGGCAACCTCTTCGCCTCCGGCACCGAGAAGACCCGCCCCGAGATCTACGCGATGGGCTTTCGCAACCCGTTCCGGATGAGCGTCGACGACAAGACCGGCACCGTCTACGTCGGCGACTACGGTCCCGACGCCGGCGCCGCCGACCCGAACCGGGGGCCCGCGGGACAGGTCGAGTTCGCCAAGGTCACCGAGGCCGCCAACTTCGGCTGGCCCTTCTGCACCGGCGACAACGACGCCTACACCGACTACGACTTCGCCACCAAGACCTCCGGCGAGAAGTTCGACTGCGCAGCCCCGAAGAACACCTCGCCGCACAACACGGGCCTGGTCGACCTGCCGCCCGCCCAGCCCGCCTGGATCCCCTACGACGGCGGCTCCGTGCCCGAGTTCGGCAGCGGCTCCGAATCCCCGATGGCGGGACCGGTCTACCGCTACGACCCCGGACTCGAGTCCTCGGTGAAGTTCCCCGAGGCGTACGACGGCGACTTCTTCGCGGGCGAGTTCGGCCGCCGCTGGATCAAGCGGATCGAGCAGAACGAGGACGGCTCCGTCGCGAAGATCAACGACTTCCCGTGGACCGGCACCCAGATCATGGACATGGAGTTCGGCCCCGACGGCGCGCTCTACGTCCTGGACTACGGCGTCTCCTGGTTCCAGGGCGACGAGAACTCCGGCCTGTACCGGATCGAGAACGCCGAGGACGGCTTCTCCCCGATCGCCGAGGTGAGCGCCGACCGGACCTCCGGCGCGGCCGGCCTGAAGGTCAGGTTCACCGGCTCCGCCAAGGACGCCGACTCCCCGGACCTCACCTACCGCTGGGACTTCGGCGACGGCACCAAGGGCGAGGGCCTCACCCCCACCCACAGGTACAAGAAGGCCGGCACCTACACCGCGACCTTCACCGCCACGGACCCCGAGGGCAACACCGGCAACGCCAGCACCCGGATCGTGGTCGGCAACACCGAGCCCACGGTGAGGATCGAGGTCCCGGGCAACGGCAGCCTGGCCGCCTTCGGCGAGCCCGTCCCGTTCAAGGTGACCGTCACCGACCCCGAGGAGAAGGCGGACTGCTCCAAGGTCAAGGTCGTCTACAGCCTCGGCCACGACTCCCACGCCCACGAACTGACCAGTGAGACGGGCTGCGAGGGCACCCTCAAGCCGCCCGCCGGAGACGGCGGCCACGACCCCAACGCCAACATCTACGGTGTCGTCGGAGCCAGTTACACCGACGGCGGGGCCAACGGCCAGGAAGCCCTGACCGGCACCGCGCGCACCGTGCTCCAGCCGCTGCACCGCCAGGCCGAGCACTTCACCACCCAGTCGGGCGTGAAGACCTTCGACAAGACCGGCGCCCACGGCGGCAAGACCGTCGGCGACATCCACGACGGCGACTGGATCTCCTTCAGCCCCTACCGGTTCGACGGGCAGAAGAAGCTGACCGTGCGGGCCTCCTCCGGCGGCGCCGGCGGCTTCGTCGAACTGCGCACCGGCTCACCCGACGGCAAGCTGCACGGCTCGGCGTACATCCCGCCGACCGGCGGCTGGGACACGTTCCAGGACGTCGACGTGCCGCTGCGGTCGCTGCCGAAGAAGACCACGGAGATCTACCTGGTCTTCAAGGGCGGCGAGGGCGCGCTGTACGACGTGGACGACTTCGAGTTCTCCAAGGAGCCGTTCAAGGGCGGCAAGAAGGTCCTGGTCTTCTCCAGGACCGCCGGTTTCCGCCACGACTCCATCCCGGCCGGCGTCGCCGCGCTGAAGGAACTGGGCGGCCCGGCCGGCATCACCGTCGACGCGACCGAGGAGGCCGGACAGTTCACCACGGCCAACCTCGCCAAGTACGACGCGGTGGCCTTCCTCTCCACCACCGGTGACGTCCTGAACGCCGACCAGCAGAAGGCGTTCGAGAACTACGTCAAGAACGGCGGCGGCTACCTGGGCATCCACGCCGCCGCCGACACCGAGTACGACTGGGAGTTCTACGGCGGTCTCGTCGGCGCCCACTTCGACTCGCACCCGGCCGTCCAGAAGGCCACCGTGCGCGTCGAGGACCACGACCACCCCTCCACCGCGCACCTGGACGACGCGTGGGAGCGCACCGACGAGTGGTACAACTACCGCACCAACCCGCGCGGGCAGGCCAAGGTCCTCGCCACCCTGGACGAGACGACCTACCAGGGCGGCACCATGAAGGGCGACCACCCGATCGCCTGGTGCCAGAGCTACGGCGGCGGCCGCTCCTTCTACACCGGCGGCGGCCACACCAAGGAGTCCTACGCCGAGGAGGCCTTCCGCGCCCACCTGCTCGGCGGCCTCCAGTACGCCACCGGCCAGGTCAAGGCGGACTGCAAGCCGGGCAAGGACCACCGGAAGATCTTCAACGGCCACACCCTGGACGGCTGGAAGCAGGCCGGCCCCGGAAAGTTCGACGTCAAGGACGGCACCCTGGTGTCCGAGGGCGGCATGGGCCTGCTCTGGTACCAGGCCAAGGAACTGTCGTCGTACTCGCTCAAGCTCGACTGGAAGATGCGGGGCGACGACAACTCCGGGATCTTCGTGGGCTTCCCGGCCTCCGACGACCCCTGGTCCGCGGTGAACAAGGGCTACGAGATCCAGATCGACGCCACGGACGCGCCCGACCGCACCACGGGCTCCGTCTACTCGTTCAAGTCGGCGAACATCAAGGCCCGTGACCAGGTCCTGCGTCCGCCCGGCCAGTGGAACTCCTACGAGATCAAGGTCCAGGGCGAACGGCTCCAGGTGTTCCTCAACGGAGTCAAGATCAACGACTTCACCAACACGGACCCCGAGCGGAGCCTGACCGACGGCCACATCGGCCTCCAGAACCACGGAGCCGGCGACCAGGTCTCCTTCCGCGACATCCGGCTGAAGGAACTGCCCTCCTAGGGTCCTCCGCTCGGACCGGGCCGGACCCCACGAGCCCGGTCCGGTCCGAACGAGAGGCCCCGAGGGCGATCCGAACGGCGGCGGGCGGAGGACGCCGGACCTCCGCCCGCCGTCCCGCCCGGCA
>NZ_LIRG01000207.1 GCF_001419695.1 Streptomyces prasinopilosus | reverse complement strand
CTCGCGGCCGGCCGCGAGGACCGGGTTCGCGCCGGCGTCACCCCGCCGGGCCGCCCCGCGTCCGCGACCCCACGGGCACGCCCATCACCTCGCGTGCGTGGCGGCCGGGGACCATGCCCAGGCGCCAGGCCTGCCAGCCCGCCTCCAGGCTCACCCCCCGTTCCAGCAGCAGCCGGTAGGCGTCCACGCTGTCGCCCAGCTTCCCGTCGCGGGCGGCGTGCGCGGTCCGGCCGAGCTGGGCCAGTTCCTCCTGGGCCACCGCCGTACCGACCTCCGTGCCGCCCGGGGCCGCGTACGGGAGCAGGGTGCAGCGCAGGAACCGGGCCCAGTCCTCGCCGCGCCGGTCCCCGTAGGACGCGAAGAGCGCCGCCGCCTCGTCGCACAGGGCCAGTGCCTGCGGGGTGCGGGTGTTGCCGGCGTCGACGACCGCCAGCTCCAGGCAGGTCCACGCCTCGCCGTGGGCCACCCCGATGCGCCGGAAGTCCGCGCGGGCGTCGACCAGCAGCTGACGGGCGAAGCCGGAGTTGCGCAGCGAACCGGTCTGCGCGGCCCGCTGGTCGCGGGTGACGCGGGCCGAGTGGTGCCGGGCGCAGGCCAGCCCGTACACGTCCCGCATCCGGGAGAACATGGTGCGGGAGCGTTCCAGTTCGCGCACCGCCCGGTCCAGGTCGCCGGTCTCCTCCAGCGCCTGGCCCAGGTAGTACAGCGTCCACGCCTCCCCGCGCGCGTCCTCGTTGTCCCGGTGCCGGGCGGCGGCCCGGCGCAGGTCCTCCACGGCCGGTGAGGCGTCCCCCTCGCCCAGCGGGGCGCGGGCCAGCTGGGTCAGCGCCCACGCCTCGCCCCGGGCGTCACGGGTCCGGCCGTACAGTTCGAGCGCGGTGCGCAGCTCCGCCTGCGCGCGGGGGACGTCGCCCGTGCGCAGGTTCAGCTGTCCCAGGTGGAAGTGCGCCCACGCCTGGCCGTGCAGGGACTCGCCCGCGCGGTGCAGCGCCAGCGACTCGGTGAGCAGGTCCAGGGCCTCGGACAGCCGGGCCCGGTCGCGTTCCACCGCGGCCAGCGCGTGCATCGTCCACGCCCGGTCGGTGGCCAGCCGGGGCGCGGACTGCAGGTCCATCGCCTCCCGCAGCCGCGCCGACGCCTCCGCCAGGTCGCCCTGGTGGTGCAGCGTGATGCCCAGCGAGGTCAGGGCCCGTGCGGCGCCCGCGTCGTGGTGCGCCTCCCGGTACAGGTCGATCACCGAGGTCAGGGTCGTCCGCGCCTTGTCCAGCTCGCCCAGCTGGCGGGCCGCGATACCGGTGCGCCACTGCACCGAACGCACCAGCAGCCCTTCGTCCACGGTCCGGGCCAGCTCGCTGATCTCCCCGAGCCGGTACAGGTCGCCGCGCAGCAGGCAGTAGTCGCACAGGGCGCCGAGGAGGTTCAGCACCGCCCCGCGGTCGACGCCCTCCGCGTGCCGCAGGGTCGCCGTGATGAAGCTCGACTCGTCGTCCAGCCAGCGCAGCGCCTCGTCCGGCGACGTGAAGCCGTACGGGCCGAAGCGGTCCGAGCGGGTCGACATGTTCCCGTCGACCAGCCGCAGCACCGAGTCGGCCAGCTCGGCGTAGTTCACGATCAGCCGTTCCTGTGCCGCGGCCCGCTCGGCCGGGTCCTCCTCGTCGAGGAGACGGGCCAGCGCGAAGGCGCGGACGAGGTCGTGCAGCCGGTGGCGGCCCTGCCGCACCGGGGTGATCAGACCGGCCCGGGACAGTGCCTCCAGATGCCGCCGCGCCTCGGCCTCGTCGGTGCCGAGCACCGCGGCCGCCGCGGCCGAGCCCAGCGAGACCCGGCCCGCCGGCGCGAGCCGCCGCAGCAGCCGCCGCGGGGCTTCGGGCAGGTCGGTGTAGCGCAGCCACAGGGCGCGCTCGACCGGGTCGACCGGCCCGTAGGCGCTCAGCTCCGAGGCCAGTGCGCGCGGCGAGCGCGCGCCCAGCGAGGAGCCGGCGATGCGCAGGGCCAGCGGCAGCCCGCCGCACAGCTCCCGGATCCGGTCGGCGGCTTCGGCGTCGCGGGCGCCGGGCGGGTCCTGCGCGACGGCGGTCAGGACCTCCTCCGACTCCGCCGGGCCGAGCGCCTCCACCGGCAGCTGGTGGACCCGGGCCGGCAGGTCGTCCGGCAGGCCGAGGGGCGCCCGGGAGGTCACCAGGACCAGGTTGTCGGAACGCTCCGGCAGCAGGGTGCGGACCTGCTGCGGGTCCGCGGCGTCGTCGAGGACGACCGTCACCGGCATGCCCGCCACATGCCGGTGGTACAGCTCGCTCAGCCGTCCGACCTGCTGGTCGGGCGAGGACCGCTCGCGGAACAGCAGCTGCTCGCGGGGCGCCCCCAGCCGGTTCAGCAGGTGCAGCAGCGCGTCCCGGGTGGGCAGCGGCGCCTCACCGGGGCTGTCGGCGTGCAGATCGACCACGCAGGCGCCGCGGAAGTGGTCCTTCAGGTCGTGCGCGGCGCGCACCGCGAGCGTGGTGCGGCCGCTGCCGGGCGCCCCGTACAGCACCACCACCGTCGGCCGTGTCTCCGTGCTCGCGCGCGCGGCCCGCACCCACTGCCGGATCTGCTCCATCTCCCGCCGCCGCCCCGCGAACGTCCCCACCGGCTCGGGCAGGTGGCCGAACGACTGCGCGAGCACGGTGCGCCCGCGGGCCGCCGCGCTCTTGTCGGCGCCGCGCAGCCGCGGCCCCGTCCGCCGGGGCCCGGTGGACGCGGCGAGCATCCGCTGCTGGTCCAGGAACGGCCGGATGCCGCGCACCTCCAGTGCCGTCAGCCACTGCAGCCGCAGCTGCTCCGGGCCGCCCGGCTGGCTCACCGCGCCGGCCCGGTGGTGGGCGGCGGGCACGTGCGCGCCCACCACCTTCAGCACGGTCGCCGCCGCCCCGGCCGCTCCGACGGCCACGCCCGCGCCGAGCGCCGCACCGGTCCCGGTGCCCAGGAGGAGGTCGGTGACCACGGCGGTCGCCCCGGCGACCCCGGCCACCAGTAACGGGGTCCCGGCGCCCTCCCGGGCGTACCGCTGGCGGAAGGTGAGCCGGCCGGCCGCCGCCTCGTCCAGGGCGCGGGTGTACGCCTCGTACTCCTCGGCCGCCGTCCGGGCCATCGCGTCCAGGGCGCCGCGCGCCCGGGACAGCAGCACCTTCCCGTCGGTGCGCCCGCCCGACCGGCGCACCTCCTCCTCCACCGCCCGCGCCAGCAGCCGCTCGGCGTCCGCACGATGACCGTCCCGCATGCCAGTCCCCCTCCGGCGGCCCGGTCGCACCCGGTGCGTCCGGGTGTCCTGGGGTCGCTCCCGTCCCTTCCCCGAGGGCCTCTCCGGTTATGCGCGCGCTTGATGTCCTGTACACGCCACATTTCGGGGAGGGGGCGGGACGGGGTGAGGCCCCGCCTGGTCACCGGACGGACCGGCCCGCTGGAGGACCCGCCCGGCCGCCGGGTGGACCGGTCCGCCCGGCGGCCGGGCCCTCCGCCGTCGACGGATCACCGAGGGGGCGGCCCCGCAGGGGGGATGTCCGGTGATCCGTGCGGGACGCCCGCCCGCCGCCCTGCCCACCACCCCGCCGGGCATCCGGGGCGCGGACGGCGGGCGGGCGCACGGGCGCGGTGGTGCCGGGCCGGTACTGGGGCAGGATGGAAGCATGCCGAACCGACTGGCCCACGAGACGTCCCCCTACCTCCTTCAGCACGCCGACAACCCCGTCGACTGGTGGCCCTGGTCGGACGAGGCCTTCGCCGAGGCGCGCGAACGGAACGTGCCCGTCCTGCTGAGCGTCGGGTACGCGAGCTGCCACTGGTGCCACGTCATGGCCCACGAGTCGTTCGAGGACCGGGCCACCGCCGACTACCTGAACGCGCGCTTCGTGCCGGTCAAGGTGGACCGGGAGGAGCGCCCCGACGTGGACGCCGTCTACATGGAGGCCGTGCAGGCGGCGACCGGTCAGGGCGGCTGGCCGATGACGGTGTTCCTCACCCCGGACGCCGAGCCGTTCTACTTCGGCACCTACTTCCCGCCCGAGCCCCGCCAGGGCATGCCGTCCTTCCGGCAGCTGCTCCAGGGCGTGCACCAGGCGTGGGACGAGCGCCGGGACGAGGTCGCCGAGGTCGCCGGGAAGATCGTGCGGGACCTGGCCGGACGGGAGATCTCCTACGGCGAGGCGCGGCCGCCCGGCGACGAGCAGCAGTCGCAGGCGCTGCTCGGTCTGACCAGGGAGTACGACCCGCAGCGCGGCGGATTCGGCGGGGCGCCGAAGTTCCCGCCGTCCATGGTGATCGAGTTCCTGCTCAGGCACCACGCCCGCACCGGCGCCGAGGGCGCCCTGCAGATGGCGCGGGACACCGCCGAGCGGATGGCGCGCGGCGGGATCTACGACCAGCTCGGCGGCGGCTTCGCCCGCTACTCCGTCGACCGGGACTGGGTGGTCCCGCACTTCGAGAAGATGCTCTACGACAACGCCCTGCTGTGCCGCGCCTACGCCCACCTCTGGCGGTCCACCGGCTCGGAGCTCGCGCGCCGGGTCGCGCTGGAGACCGCCGACTTCATGGTCCGCGAACTGAGCACGCCGGAGGGCGGGTTCGCGTCCGCGCTCGACGCCGACAGCGACGACGGCACGGGGCGGCACGTCGAGGGCGCGTACTACGTGTGGACGCCCGCGCAGCTGCGGGAGGTGCTCGGCGAGCAGGACGCCGAACTCGCCGCGCGGTACTTCGGGGTGACCGGGGAGGGCACCTTCGAGGAGGGCGCCTCCGTGCTCCAGCTGCCCCAGCAGGACGAGGTGTTCGACGCCGGGCGGATCGCCGGCCCCGGCGGGATCAGGGAGCGGCTGCTCGCGGCGCGCGGCACCCGTCCCGCTCCCGGCCGGGACGACAAGGTCGTCGCCGCCTGGAACGGGCTGGCCGTCGCCGCGCTCGCCGAGACCGGCGCCTACTTCGACCGGCCGGACCTGACGGAGGCCGCCGTCGCCGCCGCCGACCTGCTGGTCCGGGTGCACCTCGACGACCACGCCCGGATCGCCCGGACCAGCAAGGACGGCCGGGTCGGCGGCAACGCCGGGGTCCTGGAGGACTACGCCGACGTCGCCGAGGGCTTCCTCGCGCTGGCCTCGGTGACGGGGGAGGGGGTGTGGCTGGAGTTCACCGGGCTGCTGCTCGACCACGTGCTGACCCGTTTCGCCGACCCGGAGTCCGGTGCCCTGTACGACACGGCGTCCGACGCCGAGCGGCTCATCCGGCGCCCGCAGGACCCGACGGACAACGCCGTCCCGTCCGGCTGGACGGCCGCCGCCGGGGCGCTGCTCGGGTACGCGGCGCAGACCGGCTCCGCGGCCCACCGCACCGCCGCGGAGAGGGCGTTGGGCGTGGTGAGGGCGCTCGGTCCGCGGGTGCCGCGGTTCGTCGGCTGGGGGCTCGCGGTCGCCGAGGCCGCGCTGGACGGTCCGCGGGAGGTCGCGGTGACCGGTCCGGCACTCGACGACCCGGCGACCGCGGCCCTGCACCGCAGGGCGCTTCTGGGCACCGCCCCGGGCGCGGTGGTCGCCGTCGGGACGCCGGGGAGCGACGAGTTCCCGCTGCTGGCCGACCGGCCCCTGGTGGACGGGAAACCGGCCGCGTACGTCTGCCGCAACTTCACCTGTGACGTGCCGACGACCGACCCCGACCGGCTGAGCGCGGCCCTGGGAGGCTGATGCGGCCGGAGCGGACGGAGTGATCGGGGCGATCGGGGCGGTCGGAGCGGCCGGGACGACCGGTGGTCGGCCCCAACGCCGCCTGCTGAAAGCCGAGTTGACCGTGGAGTCGGCCGGCGGGTGAGGGAAACCGCCGCAGGATGGCTCGATCCGGGCCAACCGGTCGCTCCGAGCAACGGCAGGCAACAGGTTCTTTATCCGAACACCTCCCGGATTTCACACCTCCCCCCTAATGTCTGCACGGTGACGTGACAGGCGGACCGTCGTACGAGTGGTCCGCCGTCACGCGCCGGGGGATACGGGATCTGGGGGGATCTTTTGCTCACGTCTGTGTTCATCTCCGTCGTTTCGCTGGCCTTGTTCTGGATGGCCGCGTTCACCCTGTGGTGGCAGATGCACGCCTGGCGCACGCCGGAAGTGCTGGCCTCCACCCGGTTCAGCAGTCCGGACGGAGGGGAGCACCGGTCCTTCTCGCTGCTGTTACCCGCCCGGCACGAGCAGGCGGTGCTCGACCACACCATCCAGCGGCTGCTGGAGTCGAGCCACACCGACTTCGAGATCATCGTGATCGTCGGCCACGACGACCCGGAGACCGCCGCGGTCGCCGAGGCGGCGGCCGCGCGCGACCCGCGCGTCCGGGTCGTGGTCGACACGCACGAGAAGAAGAACAAGCCGAAGGCCATGAACACGGCGCTGCCGTACTGCCGCGGCGACGTCGTCGGGGTCTTCGACGCCGAGGACCAGGTCCATCCGGAACTGCTCGCCCACGTCGACCACGCCTTCCGCTCCACGGGCGCCGACGTCGTCCAGGGCGGGGTGCAGCTGATCAACTTCCACTCCAGCTGGTACAGCCTGCGCAACTGCCTGGAGTACTTCTTCTGGTTCCGCTCGCGGCTCCACCTGCACGCGCAGAAGGGCTTCATTCCGCTGGGCGGCAACACGGTCTTCGTCCGCACCGACGTGCTGCGGGCGGCGGACGGCTGGGACCCCGACTGCCTCGCCGAGGACTGCGACCTCGGCGTCCGGCTCTCCAGCGTGGGCAAGCGGGTCGTCGTCGCCTACGACTCCGACATGGTGACCCGGGAGGAGACCCCCGGGTCGCTGATGTCGCTGCTGAAACAGCGCACCCGCTGGAACCAGGGTTTCCTCCAGGTG
This sequence comes from Streptomyces prasinopilosus, assembly GCF_001419695.1. GTDB lineage: Bacteria > Actinomycetota > Actinomycetes > Streptomycetales > Streptomycetaceae > Streptomyces > Streptomyces prasinopilosus. Next base: position 2,172 of record NZ_LIRG01000207.1, on the reverse strand, counting down.
TACCGGAAGAAGGACTGGAAGCAGCTGCCCGGGTTCGGGCAGCGGATGCTGGCCCGCTACACCCTGACGACACCGTTCCTGCAGGCGTTCACCGGAGTGGTCATCCCGCTGAACGTGGCGGTCGCGCTCTTGCTCGACGTGCCCGTCGGCATCGCCTTCGTCACCTTCCTGCCGGCCGTCACCGCCCTGGTCACCTTCGTGTTCGAGGTGGTCGGGCTGCACGACTTCGGCAGGCAGTACGGGCTCCGGGTCCGCTTCACGCACTACCTCAAGCTCGTCGCCGGCGGCCCCTTCTACCAGGTGCTCCTCGCCGGCGCCGCGATCCGCGCCGTCTGGCGCGAACACCGCGGGCGCAACGACTGGGAGCTGACCACGCATGTCGGCGCGCACCTCGCCGCGGACGACGTGACCCGAGAGGACGTCCTCGCGTGACCTCCACCCTCCCCGCGGCGAACGCCGCGGAGACGCCGGCCGCTGCCCGGAACCGGACCACCGGGACCGCGGGGCCCACCGGCACGACGGGGCCCACCGGGGCCGGCCCCGCCCGCCCCCGGCGGCCGCCGGGACCACCGGGAGCGCCGGGCCGTCTGCGCTCCTCCCGCTCCGACCTCCTCCTGTGCGGTGTCCTGCTGGTGGCGATCCTCGTCGTCCAGGGCTGGAACATCGGCTCCTACCCGGCCCTCAGCGACGACGAGGGCACGTACCTCGCCCAGGCCTGGGCCGTCCAGGAGGGCCGGGGCCTCGCCCACTACACCTACTGGTACGACCACCCGCCGCTCGGCTGGATCCAGCTCGCCGTGCTGACCTGGATCCCCGCGGTGATCAGCCCCGAGTCGATGACCGTCGGCACCATGCGGGCCGTGATGCTGCTGGTCAGCGCGATCAGCGCGGTCCTCGTCTACGTCCTCGGGCGGCGGTTCGCGCTGCCCCGCTGGGCGGCCGGCCTCGGCATGCTCCTGTTCGGGCTGTCCCCGCTGTCGGTGGTGCTCCAGCGCGAGATCTTCCTCGACAACCTCGCGGTGATGTGGACGCTGCTCGCGTTCACCCTCGCCGCCTCCCCGAGCCGCCACCTCTGGCACCACTTCGGCGCCGGGGTCGCCGCCGCCACGGCGGTGCTCACCAAGGAGACGATGCTCGTCGTCCTGCCCGCCCTGTTCGTCACCGCATGGCTGCACAGCCACCGGGACACCCGCAAGTTCGCGCTGACCGGCGCCGTCACGGCCTGCGTGCTGATCGGGTTCTCGTACCCGCTGTTCGCCCTGCTCAAGGGCGAGCTGTTCCCGGGTGAGGGGCACGTCTCCCTGTGGGAGGGCGTGCGGTACCAGCTGACCAGACCCGGCTCGGGGTTCATCCTCGACCGGGGCTCCGGCTCGTGGGGCGTCCTGCGGTCCTGGCTGTACTACGACCGGGTGCTGCCGCTGGGCGGCCTGGCCGGCGCGCTGCTGCTGCTCGCCACCTGGCGCTGGTCGGTCACCGCCCGCGCGCTCGCCGGACCGGCGCTCGCCGTGGCGATCCTCGCCGCGCTCGCCCTGCGCCCGAACGGCTACCTGCCCGCCATGTACGTGATCCAGGCGCTGCCGTTCCTCGCGCTCGTCCTCGCCGGCGGCACCGCGAGCGTCGCCCACGCCGTACTGCGCCGGTGGCGGTCCGGCACCGAACGCCGGTCCGTCGGGTACGCCCGGTACGCGCTCGCCGCCGCCCTCGCGCTCGCCGCCTGCGCCCAGGTCGTGCCCCGCTGGTACGACGGCGTCCGCACCGCCGTCACCACCGACGCCAACGCCCCCTACGAGGCCGCGTCGCACTGGATGGCCACCGAGGTGGCCGACCCGGGCGGCACCCGGGTGCTGGTGGACGACGCGATGTGGCTGGACCTGGTGCACGCCGGGTACCGGCCGGGGCTCGGCGTCATCTGGTTCTACAAGGCCGACCTGGACCCGGCGGTGACGAAGACGATGCCGCGCGGCTGGCGGGACCTCGACTACGTGGTCGCCTCGCCGACCGTGCGGCGCGACGCGGTGGACCTGCCCAACGTCAGGGCGGCCATCGAGCACTCGGAGCCGGTCGCCGTGTTCGGCACGGGCGCGGACCGTGTCGAGATCCGCCGGATCGCCGCCGCCGGAGGTGCCCGATGAACCAGGAGTCCACGGCCCCCGGCGAGCTGGAGACCCCCGC
>NZ_LIRG01000206.1 GCF_001419695.1 Streptomyces prasinopilosus | reverse complement strand
GCGGAAACGTTCCGGGCGAGCGCCCGCGTGGACGACGGACCGGTCGTCATCGTCACCGCCGAACAGCTCCCCGACGGCTGGGAGGCGGGCCCGGCCGTACGCCAAGCCCTGCCCCTCTACCTGCGGGAGGCGCTGCCGAGCGGCGTCTAGACGAACCGGTCCACCAGGTGGTCGTACACCTTCACCGCGGCCGCCGCGTGCTTCGCCTTCCGCGCGGACGAGTCCCGGCGCCGGATGTAGCGCAGCGTCGTCTCGATCGCCGCGTGGTCGGCGTACTCCTGGATCTCCTCCACCGGAGTGTCCGCATCGTGCATGTGGGTCAGCTTCGAGGCCCGCAGGACGTGCGGCGTCAGGTCCCGGCCGCCCAGGACGCCGGCCTCTTTGCCAAGCCGGTTCAGGAGCCGGTCGACGGCGTGCCGGTCCATGGACCGGTCGTCGTCGTCCAGGAGCAGCGACCCGCTGGTGCGGTCGGCGGTGGCGACGTCGATGAGGTCGCACAGCCGCTCGGGGAGCGGCCAGACGCGGCCCTTTCCGCCCTTGCGGGAGAGGTCCAGCTTCCGCTGCCCGCCGATCGTCTTCAGGTGGTGCAGCTGGGCGGTGCAGCATTCGGTGACCCGGCCGGCGAGTGTGTAGATGAGGACGGGAACGAGGGCCTGCCGCGGCGTGGCGGCGGCGTTGACGACGGCCTGAAACTCGGGCACTTCGAGGATCGGGGTGGCGGTCGTCTCGTCGCGGGGGTCGACCCTGGGCCTGTCGTGCTTGGTGACCGGGGAGGCGATGACCTCCTTGGTCTTCCATGCCGCGTACTGGGTGAGGGCGGTAAGGACGGACAGGCGCCGGTTGATGGTCCGCGGCGCCTTGCCCTGTGCCTTCTGGGTCTTGGTCCAGGTCTCGATGATGCCGGGGGTGATGGCGCCGACGTGGAAGCGTTCGTGGCCGCCCAGTTCGCGGGCGACGTCGGCCCACAGGCACAGGTCGTCGGCGTAGGCCTGCTTGGAGGTGGTGGCGGGGACGGCTTCGGAGCCGAGCCAGGACGTGATGAGGAGGAAGGTGTCGCGGTCGCAGGCTTCGGCGAGGAGTTCGAGTCGGTAGCGGCGGGGGCCGAGGCGGCGGGTGCGGGGGTCGCGGCGGGCGACGGTGCCGAGGGTGTCGCGGAGCCAGTAGAGGGCTTGGTCGGCGGTGCCGGGCGCGGCGAGTTCGGCGCGAGGCCGGGCGGTAACGGCGTACTCGGTCAACGCACGCTCTCCAGGTTGCGGCTGATGTCCGCCATCAACCGATCGAAGACGACGCACCCCTCATCCTCAGTGGGTGCCTCGTCAAAGATGCGCTGGAGAAGGTCACCGAGACCTACCCGTGCCATCTCTCCGTAGGTGAGTGGGTACGGCAGCGGAGGGGTGAGGCTGCCGTAGCAGCGCGAGCAGTAGACACGGAGCGTCTCGCGGTCGTGCGCCAGCCGATTCGCTGGGTGCGTACAGATCAGGTCGCCCGTCATGATCCGAGTCTAGCCCTGTCGCACTTAACACACGTTATGCGCGTCGCCTGGAGCGATCCACAGAGATCAGCCCTCGCCGGACCGCGTCCGCCACGGACATGGTGTCGTCCTTCACCGCCACAGAGATCTGGTTGCCGATCCGTGCCTGCCCCGATGCGATGTTCGCGGACGGCAGCGGTGGAATGACCATCTGGAAGCCGGCGGCCAGATCCGCCAGCGCGGGAAGAGGCCCGTTCCTCAGCCGCATGATCCGGGCGGCGCACTCACGGCACGACGGCATTCCCTCGCGGGAGCGGCCGCACTCGAACTGGCCGCGCCGGTACGGGTGGACACTGGCCCGGTGCCCGCAGCGGGGACAGGAGCTGCCGTGACGGTTGTCGACGTAGCGGCGGGCGCGGTCGGCGTTCGGGTAGGGGCGGTGTCCCATGGGGGCCTCCAGGGCGTGAGGGCGATACGCCCACCGTCCCACGGCGGCGGCCCCGGGTTCCCCTTGAAGGGCTGATGCGGTTGTCAGAAGGAGCGAGCGGTCCAGGCCCATCTCCGCGCGCCGGCGCCTGTCACGGGAACGACTCTACCCGGAGCCCGCACCGGTCACCGGACGTCGGCCGATCTCAGGAACATTAACCAGAGCCAGGCGCTCAGTCCTCGTACGGATCGCCGGGCAGGCCCAGCACCGTCGCGAAGTAGTAGGCCTTCAAGTTCCTGTCCTCCCGACCGCCGACCAGGAAGAGTCGACCGCTGGACTCGATGACGATCTGCTCTTCACCGATCAGCTTGATCAGACCGGTGTACAGGCGGGGCCGACCGCTTCCGTCCTGGTCGTCCTCAATGAAGGTCACGTGCTGTTCGACGCGAAGCTCGGTGCCGGTGTAGTCGACGGAATCCATCTGGGGAGTCTGAAGGCTCATGCCCACCACAGTCCCACGGATGGTCAGACAGGGTCCCCTTGTTCGGGTTCGTCCTATGTGAGCTTATAGCGAACCTGACGCTCCGATCCCGCGCGCCATTCAGTGACGGAACGTCAGATTCTTCGTCAGGAGCGATTCTCTGCGCGGGCCCGATCGCGGGAAGGGTCCCGGTAACCCTCTTGTATGTTCAATGCTGGACATGTACAGTGATGGACATAGAGAGGAGCCGTCATGACCCGACAGACGCTCGCACCGCTCGACCACATCAGCCTCAACCCCTCGTTCCAGAGCGCCCGCTGGCTCGCCCGCCGCGTCAGCGAGGGAGAGATCACCCTGGACGCTCCCTACCAGCGCGGCACCGTATGGACCGAGGACCAGCGCGTCGCCCTCGTGCAGACGTGGCTGCGCGGACTGCCCGCCGGCGTCGTCATCCTGGCCGACCGCTGCAACGACGCCTGGATCGCCGCCAACCCCGACCGCATCCCGTACGAGACGGATGAGGCGCTGTGGGCGTGCGTGGACGGCAAGCAGCGCCTGACCACCGCCGTCATGTGGTTCGGCAGCGAGTTCGCCATCCCCGCCACCTGGCTCCCCACCGACCACGTCGACACCACGGAGGACACCGCCGACGGCCCCTACGTTCGGCACAGCGGCCTCACCCCGAAGGGGCAGCGCTTCATGGAGCGCTACTGCTCGCTGCTGGTGGCCGAGGCCAAAGACTGCGCGACCGAGGCGGACGAGGCGGCGTTCTACGTCCTGGTCAATGGTGGCGGCACCCCGCAGACCGAAACCGACATGGCCAACGCGGCCGACGTGGCGGCGCAGCGATGAGCGAGACGCGCGAGAAGCTGTCCCACCGCGCGGAGGAGCTGCGCGACCAGCGCGCCTCCGTCGCGGTGCAGCTCAAGGACGTGGCCGCCGAACTGTGGCGGGACGGCCTGGAGAACGTCCGAGAACTCGCACGGCTCACCGGCCTGTCCCGCACCACCTTGTACGCCGCCCTGCGTGAACGGGGCATCGAACCGACCGACCGCACCACCGAGAAGTGAGGACACCGAGCATGGCGATCACCCACTCCGACCGCATCAGCGGCACCATCTACGCCATCGCCACAAGCGCCGAGCACGCTTGCGAAATGGCTACCGACTACCTGCGCGACAAAACCGAAAGCTACGCCGTCTACGACCACCAGGCCGACGCCGACAAGGAGCTGCACAACCGGCACGGCTCCTACGACCTCGACCGGGACCGCGTGTACGCCGTCAGCCTCGACATCCGCATCGCCGACGAGAAGTGAGGGTACCGACCATGGCCATCTCCGCCGAGGACCAGGTCATCCACTACCTGAAGGACAAGATCGGGCTCGCCGAAGCCGATCGGCTCGTTGCCGAACTGAAGGAGCAGCAGAAGCACCGCCAGCAGGAGCGCCTGGTAGGGGACATCTACAGCGCGTTGAATGCGTTCCAGCAGACCGCTGACTGGCCGCAGCTTCGCCTCGCTCAGATGCGGCAGCACCTCGCCGAACACATTGCACGCGAACTGATGCCCGGCCCCACGACCGCCGACCGCGTCACCGAGACGTGAGGACACCGACCATGACCACCCCGAAGCCGACGAAGGCACAGGCCGCCGCGCTCACCCTGCTCGCCAAAGGTGGCGCCTACCGCAGCAGCCGCGCCTTCGCCGACAGCACCGTCCACGCAGACGGAGGACGCATCACCGGACCCACCGCCAACGCCCTGGTGCGCAACAAGTGGGCCGTATGGGGCCCGGAGGTCAGCCTGCGGAAACCGCTGCTGCTGACCGATGCCGGACGCGCCCACCTGCCCGCCGGCCGCAACACCGAGAAGTGAGGACACCGACCATGGACCTGGACCGCATCCGAGAGACCGTGAAGGTGGCCACTGCCGAGGCCGCCGAGATGAGCAACGCCAACGAGCCGCTGCCGCACGGCATTGCCGCGCTCGTGGACGATGCTCCCGCCCTCGTCGCAGAGCTGGACTCCCTGTTCCGCAGGCTCGGACCGCCCTCCTACCGCGCCACCGAGAAGTGAGGACACCGACCATGAGCGCGAGGAAGCCGTCGAAGCCGTGGCGCGTGACCATTACGGGCCCTGAGGTGGAGGCCACGTCTTCGTTCACCAGCGAGGAGAAGACCTACGCCTTCATCCGCGCCACTCTGGGCGGCGGCGGCCCTGCCGACACCGCGAAGATCGAGCAGTGGGAGGGCGGACGCTGGTGGCACTTCGAGACCGTCACCGTCGACGAGATCCGCGCCGCCCAGACCACCAGCCGCGACACCGAGAAGTGAGGACGCAGACTATGAGCGACGCTGGCATCGACCTCTGGAACGTGCAGAAGTTCGATCAAACACTGGGCGTGTACACCGCCCTCGCCGCCGCCAAAGCCCACGGCGAGCACATCATCCACGCCCACTACCGCGACCACATGGACCGCCGCCGGGTCCCCGAGACCCACCGGTCCATCGACTGGCGGGTGTCGTGCTGCGGCCACCTCTACGGCCCCGGCCGCTTCGACCACACCGCCTACCCCGAGACGCACAAGGAGGGGTGCTGGGGAACGGAACCGAAGGTGCTCTGCCTGCGCCCGTTCTGGGCCGTCAGCGGGAAGGCAGCAGGCACCGGGCACGTCAGCACCGACTGGGAGATCTGGCAGGGCACGGCCTACGACCGGTTCGAGCCGAGAATGATGTTCGCGTAGACCCATCGGTGGAATGACCGACCAGACGACGGTGCCCCGCCAGTCGAGTTGGCGGGGCACCGTCGTGTCCGCACCCTACCGGGCCGGGAGGACCGTCCGGTGGAAGCCCTGCCACGACCGGGACGCCGTCGGCCCCCGCTGCCCCTGATACCGCGACCCCCGCACCGCACTCCCATACGGATGCTCCGCCTCGGAACTCATCTGGATGACACAGAGCTGCCCGATCTTCATGCCCGGCCAGAGCAGCAGGGGCAAGGTCGCAGAATTGCTGAGCTCGAGCGTGACGTGCCCCTGGAAGCCGGGGTCGATGAACCCCGCCGTGGAGTGCGTGACCAGCCCCAACCTGCCCAGCGACGACTTCCCCTCCAACCGGGCCGCCAGGTCGTCGGCGAGGCGGACTTCCTCGAACGTGGAAGCCAGCACGAACTCCCCCGGATGCAACACGAACGCCTCCCCGGCCGCCGGGCGTACCAGACGGGTCAGGTCCGGCTGCTCCAGCGCGGGATCGATGTACGCGCAGCGGTGGTTCTCGAACACCCGGAACTGGTCGTCCAGGCGGACGTCGATGCTGGCGGGCTGGAGCATCGCCTCGTCGTACGGGCTGACACCAAGCCGCCCGCCGGCTATCGCCTCATTAATGTCACGGTCGGAGAGGAGCACACGGCGAGCGTATGACCGTCTCCGCGTCACCATCCCCCCGACTGGGCAGGGGGAACAGTCTGCCGCCGGGCCGGAACACTGAGAGGCACCGCCCTTCCCCGCGAACGGAGCCCCTCGTGCCCGCAGAGCCGACCTTCCGCAGCGACGTCACCGTGCAGCTCGTCAAGGCGTCCGCGTCCGACGCCGACGTCCTGTTCGCCGCCCGCGTCTCCACCCAAGGAGAACGGTCCATCGAGTCCCTCGTCACCTGGGACCAGTCGGTCACGGATGTCGAGCACCCGCAGGCGGCTCGGGATCGAGGTCTGATCAACTACCTGATGCGGGACCGACACGGCAGCCCTTGGGAGCATACGTCGATGACGTTCCTGATCAGCGCCCCCATCTTCGTGTTCCGCGAGTTCATGCGACACAGGGCCGGCTGGTCCTACAACGAGGAGTCCGGGCGCTACCGGGAGCTCCAGCCCGTCTTCTACGTCCCCGGCCCCGACCGGCGCCTGGTCCAGGAGGGGAAGCCCGGCCAGTACCGGTTCACCGCAGGCACCGAGGCGCAGCACGAGCTGACCGAGCGGGTCACGGTGAATGCCTACCGGCAGGCGTACGACGCGTATCAGGCGATGCTGGCCGCCGGGATCGCGCGGGAGGTGGCCCGGTCGGTGCTGCCGGTGGGCCTTTACTCGTCGATGTACGCCACCTGCAACGCGCGGTCGCTGATGCACTTCCTCGGGCTGCGCACTACCCACCCCGACGCCGCGACCAAAAGTTACCCGCAGCGGGAGATCGAGATGGTCGGCGAGGCCATGGAAGCCCAGTGGGCGAAGCTGATGCCCCTCACCCATGCCGCGTTCAACGCCAACGGGCGGATCGCCCCCTGATCAACGGCGGGCCTGCCGCTCCTCCAGCTCGCGGCGGCACAGCACGCACAAGGGGTTCCCGCCCAGCCCGTACCGGTGGCACGGCTGCTGACACGTCGCACACAGGCCCACCTGCGACGGTGCGCACTCCGGGGTAGGCGGCTTCGAACGGTCAGCGGTAGGGGCGGGGGTGCTCATGCCCGTCATCGTACGTCCGTGCGACACCTACCCCGAGCATCAGGTCGTCGTGTTGTCGACGATCAATCCGAGGCTGGCCAGTGCCGTCAGTAGCGACGCCAGGGCCGCGTTCCCGCCCCGGGAGCCGGCCACCGTCGGCCGTGCGACCGCCGCCGCGCCGTAGAAGCCGAGCGTGCTGCCGAGGTGCCGCAGCATCAGGGAGACGATCAGCGCGTCGTCGGTGGTCAGCTCGTTTGCCGCTGACCTGCGGAGGTTCGTGTCTCGTGCTGCGCCACCCGGACCCCACTCGATCCGGTCGGGCGTGACCCGGGCTCGGTCAAATGTCTCCGCGCCGACGTGCAGTCCGAGCAGCGCGTCACCTACGGCGGCTGTGTTGATGGTGAGGCTGCCCGACAGGGAGCCGCCCACCTTGTCGAACTTGCCCGTCTCCACCGCGCTGGTCCGGTTCTCCACCGCGGTGGTCCGGTTCTCCAGGCCGAACTGGCCGCCGACTCTGTTCTGAAGGTCGGTGACGTAGCCGTTCAGGGTGTTGCCGTCGGCGGCCGGGTAGGCGCCGATCGCGGCCGGGGTGACCGGGTCGGAGCCGCCGGCGGCGTGGCTGGTGGCGTGCGCGGTGGGGGTGCGGGCGTCCGTGAGGGTCGGGTCGGTGGAGCGGAGGGCGATGGTGGGGCCGGCGCCTGCTGCACCGAGCGGCGGCTGAGGTCCGGGTTCGCCCGGATCGCCTTGGTCGCCCTTGGGCCCGGGGTCGCCGCGGTCGCCCTTGTCGCCCTTCGGCCCCGGCTCCCCGGGGGCACCGTCTTGGCCTGCGGGTCCAGGTTCACCCTGATCCCCCTTGGGGCCGGGCTCCCCGGGCGCGCCGTCCTGCCCGGCAGGGCCGGGCTCTCCCGGGTCTCCCTTCGGACCAGTGGGCCCTTGGGGGCCGTCCGCGCCCGCGGGTCCCGGCTGGCCGTCGGTGCCAGCCGGTCCTGGTGCGCCGTCGTTCCCGGCTGGGCCCGGGGCCCCGTCGGCTCCCCGGGGTCCTGGCTCGCCCTGCGGGCCCGGTTCTCCCTGCGGCCCGGGAGCACCCGCGGGACCGGCCGGCCCTTCGGGTCCCGGCGGGCCGGGCGCGTAGACGACGCTGCCCTGCCCAGTGGGCGTATCCCCCAGGTCGACCCGCAGATCCCCCACCCACCACTCGCCCGACTCCGGGACCAGGACGTGCGTAATGATCGGTGCGCCGTCCCGCTTCCGACCCTCCTGCACCGCCCACAGTGTGTCCCCGGACGTCGACTCGATCAGCGTGTTCGGGGTGAGGTCCGCCGTCCACGCCCCGTCCTGCCCGGGTGTGATCGACACCGGACGGACCAGCTCCCCCTCCTGGGAGGGGACGTAGCCGACCGCCGGCGCGCCGGTCACGTCGACCAGCAGGGCCAGCATCTCCACCCGCCGCAGGTCCCCGCCCCCGAGGAGCTTGCCGTTCACCACAGTCATCGTTCGTACTCCAGTTCAGACGGAAGGCGGCGGGCCGGGCTGATCGTGCGGGGGACGGGTATTCAGGAGCGCGCCGCGGTGCTGGGCGGTGACCATCATGTGGATCCGCTGCATCACCAGCGCCGCTATCACGACCATCAGCACCGTCCGGGCCGTACGCAGCACCGACGCCACCATGCCGTCCGGCCAGATGGTGATGGCGATGGTGTACGCGCCCAGCGCGCCGATCGCGGCGGTGAAACCCATCAGGTGCCGGCCCACCGGAGTGGATCGCCACGGGGCGTGCAGGTGGTAGGCGATCACGAAAACGAGACTGGCAAGGGCGACGAGGCCCGAGGCTGCGAGGTTTGCCATCTGCGCCCATCCCATCAGTGTCGACCCCCCTCCATGGCGGACTTGAACAGCTCCGCGAAGTGATTCATCTGCCGCTCACGTGCCAGACGCGCGGCAAGGTGTGCGACGGCCTGCCGGTGCGCTTCCACCTCCCGGCGGGCCTGCTGGGCCCGGGACAGTGCCGACTTGGCTTCCCGGTGCCCAGCAGTCTCCGAGTGCTTCGGGGCGGGCTCAGGACGGCGGCGCAGCAACCGACTGATCCATCGCATCCCCGGGCACCTCCCCTCGTATGGCGCGCAGTACGTGGTCGGCGACACGCGCGAGTTCCACCAGTTCGCCGACTTGGTTCTGCGCGTCGATCCGCGCAGCCTCACTCTCTCGGTGCGCATCCCGCCACATGTCCCTTTCCTTCGCCAGTTCGGCGATGCGGGCGTCGCGGTCCTTGCGGACGTCCTCGAGGACGGCGCGTGAGACGAGATGGCCTTTGAGGATGAGCAGCACGATGAGGGTGACGATGGCCCCGGCCCCGCCCGGCAGTAGGACGGCGACGGCCGACAGGTCACTCACCGGACCGCTCCTCATGGGTGTGGGGGGATGGGGGCACGGGTGGCGTCGCTGCCAGTCGACGCCGCGCGTGCCGGGTGGTCATGTCAGACCGCGGTGGGGCCGCGTCGGGTGAGCGGGCTGGACTGCTCGATGCCGAGTTCCGGCACCGGGGCGGTCACCTCACGGCGCAGGAGTACGGTCACGGCGCCTTCGACGGCCAGCATCCACAGGGCCTGCTGTTCTGCGCTCATGTCCAGGCCGAAGCCGAGGAACAGGGCCAGGACACCCTGGGCGAGGTTCACGATGGCCGCGGCGGCGGCGCCGGTGCGCAGGACGATCGCCTCGATGAGGGCGACGGCGCAGAACAGGACGGCCATGATGACGGCCTGCTGTGCGGCGGTGACGTCCAGGCCGTACGCGGACGCCAGCTTCAGCGTGATCGCGATGAAGCCCAGGATGTAGACGGGCTCTCTCCCGAAGATCTTCACGGGTCAGGCTCCCTTGGTGAGGGTCGCGCGCAGCTGGGCGACCTCGGTGCGCAGCGCTTCGAGCTGCCGGATGATGTCGTCGGTGTTGTCGGCGGCACGCCTGCTGTGGGCGTAGCCGGAGCCGAGGGCGGTGTTCACGGTGATGCGGCCGTCTTGGAGGCCCTTGTCGGTGGGCCACTGCTTCTTCACCCAGTCGCCCAGGCTGATCTGGTCGGACAGCTTCACGTCGCCCTCCGGGAGCGTGGGAGCAGGGGCAGGGGCAGGCTGCGGCGGCGCGGGGGTGCTGGCGGCCTTGGGGATGGTGAGCTTCTGGCCCGGGGTGATCCGGTAGGGGGTCTTGATCCCGTTGGCCTGGGCGATGTCGGGCCAGGGCACGTTGAGGTCCTGGCCGATGGAGGAGAGGGTGTCGCCGGACTTCACGGTGTAGGTGCCGCCCGCCGCGGGCTTGGGCTCCGTCGTGCCGCCGCCGCTGGGGCGGGGTGCGCCGGCCTTGACCCAGGCGTAGACGGCGTCGCCGGGGCAGGCGGTGGCGTAGCCGTCGCGGTGGCCGCCGAGCCAGGTGCCCGCCGGGCCTTCCTTGCGGCAGTACTCGATGGCGTCCCGGGCCCCGTGCAGTTGGGCGTCGGTCGGCTTGGTCAGCCCGGACGAGCCGACCATCAGCAGCACCGCGTAGTCCTGCTCATTGAGGCTGGTCGAGCCGTTCGCGCTGTTGCGACGCTTGAGGCCGCGGCCCTCGTACACGTAGCCGTGCGTGCACACCAGGAAGCTGTAGCCCACGTCGGACCAGCCGTTGCCGTCCATGTGCTGCGCCTGGAGCTGGCGGACGTAGTCGTCGCACTTGTCGTGCGGGCGGTCGCTGTAGGCGGTTCCCAGGTAGTGCAACTTCACACCGCGGCGGGAGCCGCTGTACGGGGTGGCCCCGTTCGGGGTGCGGTAGGCGCGCGCACCCCACTGTGATCGGGAGACGAGCTTCACGATGAGCTCTCCTGCTGGGGAAGGGGCGTGACGCGCGGGACGCGGAGCTTGTCCCAGGCGGTCTCGTCGGGGGTGCCGGACACGTCGCCGGCTTCCTTGGGGCGCAGCGTGCGCTGCCAGGTGGCGAAGGCGTCGCGGTGGGCGGTCGTCCAGTCCGGGCCGAGGTGACGGCCGTCGGTACAGCCCTCGGCTTCGAGTCGGGCGGCCATCACGACGAAGACGGGCGAGTGGCGGCCGCCGTGGAAGAACTCGCGGCCCGGGTAGGGCTCGTACCGGGTGGCGTCGGTGGCCGTCTCGGTGACGGGCGTCGGCTCCACGACCGGAACCGCGGCCGCGTCCGTGGTGGGCTTGTGCTTCCGGGCAGCCGTCGGCCCGCCCTGCTCTGTGGTCGGCTCGGACATGACGCCCGGACTCCTGGATCTCCCCGCGCCCAGTGAATCGGTGGTGGCGGACCGCTGCGTGCGGCCGTCCCTCGGGGGGCAATGCTCAGGAGGGCGGAGGGTCGCCCTGTGATCCCAGAGTAGAGGCGGCCGGGACACCTGTTCCCCCCGGCCGCCCGGGGGTCAGGACATCTCGGGCTGCGGGTCCAGCTTCACCGCGGACAGGAAGGTGCGCCGCCGGTTGCACGGCCAGCACACGATGAGCGGCTGCCCACCGTTGGAGTACACCAGCGGCTCCGTGACCACCGTGTTCAGGTGCGGGCAGGGCTGGCCGCCGCCCATGTCCTGGGTGAGGCACACGTTGTCGATGGAGTACCAGGTGGCCGGCTCGAAGGTGAGAGGACTGCTGGGCAGTTCGGGTGCCGGGGGCGGTTCGTTCGGCTCCGGGGGTGCCGGGTCCGTGGGGGCCTCGG
>NZ_LIRG01000205.1 GCF_001419695.1 Streptomyces prasinopilosus | reverse complement strand
GGTGTGGAGGGGGCCGGGGAAACGGACCCGGGGAACGGGCGGATCAGGTGAGGAACGTCTTGAGCTCGTGCACGAGCTTCTTGATGTGGCCGGAGATCACCGGCGTGCCGAGGTCCTTGAAGCGCTCCCGGAACCACGGGTTGACGCTGCCGCGCCCGGCGCTGGTCACCGAACCCACCGGGATGAACTTCGCGCCCGACCGGTGGACGGCGGACATGCTCTCGAACAGCTCGTCGGCGCGCCATTCGTAGAAGTCGGAGATCCACACCACCACGGTGTTGCGCGGCTCGGCGATCTTCGGCTGGGCGAGCGCCATGGCCACGGTGCCGTCCGTGCCGCCGCCGAGCTTGGTGCGCAGCAGGGTCTCGAACGGGTCGTGCGCCCAGGGCGTGAGGTCCAGCGCCTGGGTGTCGTAGGCGATCAGGTGGACGTCCACCTTCGGCAGCCCGGCGAAGATGGAGGCCAGGATGGTGCAGTTGACCATCGAGTCGACCATGGAGCCCGACTGGTCCACGACGACGATCAGCCGCTGCGGCGTCGTCCTGCGGCTGGTGTGCCGGTAGTAGAGGCGGTCGACGTAGAGCCGCTCCTCCTCCGGGCTCCAGTTGGTGAGGTTCTTCCAGATGGTGCGGTCGATGTCGAGGTTGCGGAAGACCCGCTTCGGCGGGACGGACCGGTCGATGTCGCCGACCGTGGCCTTCTCCACCTGGGTGCGCAGGACCTGGGAGACCTCGTCCACGTAACGGCGGATCAGCGACTTGGCGTTCGCCAGAGCCACGCCGGAGAGGTTGTCCTTGTCCCGCAGCAACTGCTCGATCAGCGACATGCTCGGGGTCAGCCGCGCGGCCAGCCGCGGGTCGGCCAGCACCTCGCGCAGCCGCATCCGCTTGACCAGGGAGGCCTCGAGGGAGCCGAGTTCCGGGCCGATGGCGGGGATCAGCCGGCCGAGGTCGGGCGTGCGCCCGCCACCGCCGGTACCGGTGGGGCTGACTCCCGGACCGCCCGCCCCGGCGCGACCGCCCCGCAGGTCGCCGGGCCGGCAGCCGAGCGCCCGCTCCAGCCAGCCCGCGTCGGACTGCCAGCGGGCCAGCTGCTCGGCGGTGACGGCGCCGGAGCCGGTGGAGAAGACGTTCAGCAGGACCTTGGAGACGAGGGCCGCGCGCCGCACCTCGGCGGCCCGGTCGCGGGCGTCGTCCTCCTCCGGTTCGGGGGTCATCAGCCCGTCGAACTCGGCGGCCAGCTCCGGGTGCCGCTGCACCACGGAGTCGACGGAGGCGCCCGGGTCGAGCAGGGCGGGCGGCAGCCCGATGTCCTCGACCACGGCGAGGCTCGCCGACTCCAGCGAGGCCTGCTCCTCCGGGTCGAACAGCCGGGCCAGCAGCCGCCAGTAGAGCACCTGGCGGCGGTTGTCGTCCGGGTCGGGCACGGCGGGTACGGCCGGCCCGGCGGGCGCGGAGGGCGCGGCGGGCCGTGCGGGGCCGGGCGCGGTGGCCCGTGCGGTGGGGTCGGTCATTTCCGCAACAGCCTTCCGGCCCGCTCGCGGAGCGCGTCGACGGCGCCGGTGGCGGCCTTCTCCGCGCGGACGCCGGCCTTGTCGGCGGTGCCCCCGGCCCACGCTCCGGCGTGCACGGCGACGGCCTTCTTCCGCACGGTCCGCTCCACGGCCAGCGGCTGGACGTGGAACTCCCCCGCGTCCCACCGGAGCAGCGCGAGGCACGCGCCGGACGCGGCGACGGCCTCGGCGGTGAGCGGTCCGGCGGCCGGTATCCGCTCGGTGTCGACGGGCAGGCGGTGCCCGGCGATCCGGAACGCGACCCCGTCGTCGCCCTGTTCCGCCTCGTACCCCTCCAGCAGGACGGGGACGGCGATCCGGGCCGGATGCCGGTCCAGCGGTGCGGTCGCCGCGGCGATGGCCGCCGGCAGCACCACGCGCGCGGTGACGAAGGGGTCGGCCGGCTCGCCCGCGCGGGCGAGCGCGTCGTCCCAGAGCAGGTCGCCCCCGGCGGTGACGGGCATCGCGTCCAGGTCCATCGCGCGGCCCTCGCTCACCGCGGTCAGCAGGGACAGGTGCGGGCGCAGCAGCTGCCACAGGCCCGCCCCGACGACGGTGTCGGGCTTCGGGGCGGACGCGGAGGCCCGCACCAGTTGGGGCGCGCCGCCGTCGGCGGGCTCGAACACCGCGTGGACCTGGGCCTGTACGGCGGTCGCGTGTTCCTGCACGTCGATGCCGAGCGGCAGCAGGCGGCCGGTGGCGGTGCCCGCCGCGGGAGCAGCGGCCGCCCCCGGAAGCGTCAGGAGCAGGGCCCGGGACCAGAGGTCCGCCCACCGGCGCACCGGGACGCGCTCCAGGGTGGCTCCCGGGCAGGAGGCGGCGAGTTCGGCGGCGAATCCGTCCAGCAGCGTGGCCTGCCGGCGCAGCGCCGGTTCGGGCAGCATCGCGGAGACGACGGGGGCGGCGCCGCCGACCAGTTCGTGGTCGATGCCCTGCCAGCCGGCGCGCGCGAGGTCGCTCAGCCAACTGCGGGCGGCGGACAGGAGGTTCGCGGCGGGGTCCGCGCCGCCGGTCCCGCCCGGGGCGGCCTCCTCGGCGGGAGGCCGGCCGAGGGCCTCCGCCACTCGGGCGGTCAGCGCGTCGTGCGCCGAACCGAGCAGGGCGGCCCGGGCGGCGGCGAGCGCGACGAAGTGGTCCTCACCCGCGGCCCCGGCCACCGTCTTGTCGGCCGCCTCGGCGACGCGCGCGGCGAGCGGGGTCCCGGCGACGGCGTCGGCCAGCTCCACCACACCGGCGGCCTGGCCGGGCTGCGGCCGGAGCAGGCCGGCGACGAGCGCCGCGTCGAAGGCGTCCACGGCCGCGAGGGCCTCGTCGAGCCCGTCGACGGGGTCGAACAGCAGGTCGGCACGCATCAGGCCACCGCCCGCGTCGTCGGGAACCACTGCATCTCGGGCAGCGGTGCGGTGTCCGGAGCGAGCTCCAGGTACGCCAGGTGCCGGAGGAACCGGCTGAACACGGACGCCGCGGCCGAACCGTCGCCCTGCGGGGGCCTCGTGCTCCGCATGGCGTGGGTGAGGGAGTCCCCGTCGAGCTCGCCGTCCGCCGCNNCGGCGGCGACGGACGACACGTAGACGCGCCCGATGTCCGACCCGCTGGAGACCACCCCCTGCAGCCGGCCGTCCGCCAGTTCGACGAACGGGACCTTGGACAGCTTCCGCGGCCGTGCGGGCGGCACCACCCGTGCCGTGCTCGACTTCTCCCAGACGGACAACGCACCATCTCCCATGCATGCGAAAGGGGACGTCCACGCCACTGCGGCGCGACACGAGGGAAGCTATCCCCGGCCACTGACAACGAGGTGGCACGGGACGGAACCCCGGGTGCGGCCACCGGGGAGCGGGCCTCGCGCGGGCGCCCGGGCCCCCGTCGGCGCACGGGCCCGCGCACCCGTCGGCGCATCGCCCGCCCATGTCCGCG
>NZ_LIRG01000204.1 GCF_001419695.1 Streptomyces prasinopilosus | reverse complement strand
GCAGCGCGGCTACGTACCCGGCCCATGACCCGCCCGGCCCCCGACCTTCCGGGAGTGTGGATGACCCGAGGCACCGGCCCCACCGGCCGTTCCGTCCCCGCCCTCACGTCCCTCACCGCCGTGCGGCTCCTCGAGGGCTACCGCACCGGCGCGTTCGGTCCCGTGGCGGTGACCCGCGCGGCGCTGGAGCGGGCACGGGAGATCCAGCCGCGGGTGAACGCGTTCGTCCGGCTGTTCCCCGACCGGGCGCTGGAGCAGGCCGCCGCGTCCGAGGAGCGGTGGCGGCGCGGCGAACCGCGCGGGCTGCTCGACGGGGTGCCGGTCACGGTGAAGGACCTCCTGCTGCTGCGCGGCGCCCCGACCCTGCGCGGCTCGCGCACCGTCGACCCGGCGGGCCCGTGGGAGGAGGACGCGCCGTCGGTGGCGCGGCTGCGGGAGCACGGCGCCGTCCTCCTCGGCAAGACGACGACCCCCGAGTTCGGCTGGAAGGCCGTGACGGACTCCCCGCTCAGCGGCGTCACCCGCAACCCGTACGATCCGGCGCGCACTGCGGGCGGGTCCAGCGGGGGCGCGGCGGCGGCCGTGGCGCTGGGCGCGGGGCCGCTGGCGCTGGGCACGGACGGCGGGGGCAGCGTCCGCGTTCCGGCGGCGTTCTGCGGGATCTTCGCGCTGAAGCCGACGTACGGGAGGGTGCCGCTGTACCCGGCGAGCGCGTTCGGCACCCTGGCGCACGTCGGCCCGATGACGCGGGACGCGGCGGACGCGGCGCTGCTGATGGACGTGATCACCGGACCGGACTCCCGCGACGGTTCGGCGCTGCCCCCGGCGCCCGGCTCGTTCCGGGAGGGGCTGGACGGCGGGGTGCGGGGGCTGCGGGTGGCGTACTCGCCGTCGCTGGGCGGGCAGGTGGCGGTGGCGCCGCAGGTCGCGGCGGCGGTGCGGCGGGCGGTGGAGCGGCTGGCCGCGCTCGGCGCGTACGTGGAGGAGACGGACCCGGACTTCCCGGACCCGGCGGACGCCTTCCACACCCTGTGGTTCACCGGGGCGGCGCGGGCGGTGCGGCACCTGACCCGCGAGCAGTGGGGTCTGCTGGATCCCGGACTGCGCGAGATCTGCACCACCGGGGCGCGCCGGTCGGCGCTGGACTACCTGGCGGCGGTCGGCGTCCGGACGGACCTGGCGCGGCGCATGGGCCTCTTCCACGACACCTACGACCTGCTGGTCACCCCGACCGTGCCGCGCACCGCGTTCGAGGCGGGCGTGGAGGTGCCGGAGGGGGCCGGTCACCGGCGGTGGACGGGGTGGACCCCGTTCACCTACCCGTTCAACCTGACCCAGCAGCCCGCGGCGACCGTCCCCGTCGGCACCGACGCGGCCGGGCTGCCGGTCGGCCTCCAGCTGGTGGCCGCCCGCCACGCCGACGCACTGGTGCTGCGGGCGGCCCACGCGCTGTACGCGTCCGGGGCGGCCCGGGCGCCCGGGGCGGCCGGGCCCGCGCCCGCCGGAGACTGAGGCCCGCGCCCACCGGAGGCCGGGGTTCACGCCCGTCGGAAGGCGAGGCTCTCCCCCGCCGCGCCGGTGCGCCACAGGTCGTTGCACCCGCCGGCCATCTCCGCCAGGCCCTCGACGACCTGGCCCCAGACGATGCCGGGCACCCAGCCCACGTCGCCGTTCAGCAGCAGGTTGTTGCGCTCGTAGAACAGGGCCAGGTCCACGACCGTGGTAGCGGGGCCGATCTCGCGGTCGTAGCCGTAGGCCCGGGTGCCCAGTTCCGCGCCCGCGAAGGAGAAGTAGCAGAGGTCGCCCGGAACGGGGGTGACCGTCGGATTCTCCAGCGGTGGTTCGGATTCCGCGAAGGGCGGGAAAAGGGCATAGATCTCGTTGCGGGCGTATTTGGCGTGGTAGACGTCGCCGGACAGGGGCAGCGATTTCCAGACGGCCGCGCAGGTGACCGGCGCGCGGTCGCCGAGCAGCCGGGCCGTACAGGTGATTCCACGTTTGACCAGCGAGACCTCGACATATCGGTCAATCATGAAATCCATCGTCCCGCACCGGCCGAGACCGCCCGACCGCCGAACGGGGCCGAAAATGGCGCGAATACTCGGGATCGATTCGGGTAGCCGCGCCGCCATGGCTCCACCACTGGGAAAACAACTGAGACGACGCGGGGAAGCGTCCATACCCGTCGGGCCCTCGCGCCGGTCGCTGCTCGCGGGGGTCGCGGCGCTCGGCGCACTGGGCGCGGCGGGCTGCTCGCGCGTCCCCACCGAGGCGAGCACGGGCGGTGGTGACCAGCTCGAACGGCTCAGGGCGGCGGGTGTGGTCCGCCTGGGCATCGCCGGCGAGATCCCCTTCGGCTACATCGACAAGGACGGCAACCTGACCGGGGAGGCACCGGAACTCGCGAAGGTCATCTTCAAGCGGCTCGGCGTGGAGCGGGTCCAGCCCGTGCCCACCGAGTTCGGTTCGCTGATCCCGGGACTGAACTCGCAGCAGTTCGACGTCGTGGCCGCCGGGATGTACATCAACCCCGAACGGTGCGAACAGGTCATCTTCTCCGACCCCGACTACCAGATGCTCGATTCCTTCATCGTGCGCAAGGGCAACCCGAAAGGGCTGACCGACTACAAGGACGTCGTCGAGAAGAAGGCGAAGTTCGCCACCGGCACCGGGTACGCGGAGATCGCGTACGCGGTCGAGGCCGGATATCCGGAGGGCGACATCCTGATCGTCCCCGACCAGGTCGCCGGACTGAACGCGGTGGAGGCCGGACGGGTCGACGTCTTCGCCGGCACGGCGCTCACCACCCGCGAGGTGGTGAAGAAGTCCGCCAGGGCGGAGGTCACGGAGCCGTTCCGGCCGATCGTCGACGGGAAGCCGCACACCGACGGCGGCGGCTTCGCGTTCCGCCCCACCGAGACGAACCTGCGCGACGCCTTCAACGAGGAGCTGGCGAAGCTGAAGGAGAGCGGCGAACTGCTGCGGATCCTCAGGCCGTTCGGTTTCACGGAGGACGAGATGACGGATCTGACCGCGAAGGAGCTGTGCGGCGGATGACCTCAGGACTCTGGGAACTCGTACTCGAAGGCGTCTGGGTCACGGTCCAGCTGCTGGTGCTCAGCGCGCTGCTCGCGGCCGCGGTCTCCTTCGTGGTCGGCATCGCGCGCACCCACCGGCTGAAGGTCGTCCGCTTCCTCGCGGGCCTCTACACCGAGGTGTTCCGCGGCACCTCGGCACTGGTGATGATCTTCTGGGTGTTCTTCGTGCTGCCCCCGGCCTTCGGCTGGCAGCTGGTGCCGCTGTGGGCAGGCACGCTGGCGCTCGGCCTGACCTACGGCGCCTACGGCTCGGAGATCGTGCGCGGCGCGCTGGCCGCCGTCGATCCGGCGCAGCGCGAGGGCGGCATCGCGCTCAGCTTCACGCCCGCGCAGCGGATGCGGCTGATCATGCTGCCGCAGGCGGTGCCGGAGATGATCCCGCCGTTCTCCAACCTGCTGATCGAGCTGCTCAAGGGCACCGCCCTGGTGTCGATCATGGGCATGGGCGACCTGGCGTTCAGCGCCAACCTGGTGCGCCTGGCCCTGCAGGAGAGCGCCGAGATCTACACGTACGTCCTGCTCATCTACTTCGTGATCGCCTTCCTGCTCACCCGGATCATGCGCGGTCTGGAGAAGAAGCTGAAGGCCGGCGTCGGAAAGAAGCCCGTGCCCGAACCCGATCTGGAACTGAAGCGGGCCGAGACGACCGGTGTCGGCGGGGGAGGTGTCTGATGAAGTGGGACTGGAGCGCCGTCGCCGACTTCATGCCGTACTTCTGGGACGGTCTGCTGGTCACCCTGCAGATCCTGGTCCTCGGCTCCCTGATCTCGTTCGTCCTCGGCCTGGTGTGGGCCCTGCTGATGCGGGTGCCGTCCCGCTGGGTGACCTGGCCGGTCGGCGGCGTGACGGAGTTCATCCGCAACACCCCGCTGCTGGTGCAGCTGTTCTTCCTGTTCTACGTGCTGCCCGAGTGGGGTCTGACCTTCTCGGCGCTGACCACCGGCATCTTCGCCATCGGTCTGCACTACTCGACGTACACGATGCAGGTCTACCGTGCGGGCATCGAGGCCGTGCCGGTGGGCCAGTGGGAGGCGGCGACGGCACTGAACCTGCCGGTGCGCCGGACGTGGACCGCGGTGATCCTGCCGCAGGCCGTGCGCAGGGTGGTCCCCGCGCTCGGCAACTACGTCATCTCGATGCTGAAGGACACGCCCCTGCTGATGGCGATCACCGTGCTGGAGATGCTCGGTGAGGCCCGCCTGTTCTCCCAGCAGCACTTCCAGTTCACCGAGCCCCTGACGGTGATCGGCATCGCCTTCATCGTCATCTCCTACCTGGCCTCCCTTGCCCTCCGATCCCTGGAGCGACGCCTTGTCCACTGACAGCACCCAGCCCGGCACCCCTCCCGTCCCCGGCGACGGCCCCGGCCCCGGCCTCGGGAAGGCGGCCGGACCGGCCGTCGGCACCGCCCGCGCCGCCGGCAGCGAGCTGATCCGGCTGGAGCGGGTCACCAAGCGGTTCGGGACCAACACGGTCCTCGACAACCTGGACTTCTCCGTGGACGCCGGCAAGCACGTCACGCTGATCGGACCGTCCGGATCGGGCAAGACGACGATCCTGCGGGTGCTGATGACACTGCTGAAGCCCGACGAGGGCACGGTCACCGTCGACGGGGAGCAGCTGTTCCCGGCGCCGGAGAAGCAGGTCCGCGAGATCCGCAAGAAGATCGGGATGGTCTTCCAGCACTTCAACCTGTTCCCGAACATGACCGTGCTGCGCAACATCACCGAGGCGCCGGTCACCGTGCTCGGCCTGTCCAGGGACGAGGCCGAGGAGCGGGCGCGGGAGCTGCTCGAGATGGTCGGGCTGACCGAGCACACCGACAAGCACCCCGCGCAGCTGTCCGGCGGTCAGCAGCAGCGCGTCGCCATCGCGCGGGCGCTGGCGATGCGGCCGCAGGTGCTGCTCCTCGACGAGGTGACCTCGGCGCTCGACCCGGAGCTCGTCGCGGGCGTCCTGGACGTGCTGCGGGACATCGCCCGCTCCACCGACATCACCATGCTCTGCGTCACCCACGAGATGGGCTTCGCCCGGGACATCTCCGACCGCGTCCTGATGTTCGACCACGGCCGGATCATCGAGTCGGCCCCGCCGGAGAAGCTCTTCAGCGAGCCCGAGCACGACCGGACCCGGGAGTTCCTCAGCGCGGTCCTGTGACGGGGTGGTGGCACCGGGCACCGGCCGTCCGGGCGGGCGGTGCCCGTCCGGGCGGGTGAACGGTGCCCGGGCGGGCGGCGCCCCGGCGGGAGGTCTTCGGCGCGCCGTCCGAGGTCCGCACGCCGGGGCATCCCCCCGGCATATGCCCATGGACCGGCGCCGCAGCCGGGAGGGCCGCGATCTCGCCGACACCCCCTCCGGAAAAGCCGCTTGACGGCTATCGTGGAGAGGATTCGCCGACCGGATCGCGGCACCATGAGCGCGCGCAGGGGGAAACCGTGGCGCTGAAGCACAAGCCGACCGCCCCGCACCACTCGGTCCAGGACGCCCTGCGCGTGCTCGACACGGTGGCGCGGCACACCACCGGAGTCACCGACACCCGGCTCGCCCGCGAGACCGGCCTCGGCCGGGAGCGGCTGACCACGCTCCTGGCGATGCTGCGCCGCGAGGCCTACGTGGAGCGGAGCGCCGACGGCACGTACACCGCCGGGGAGGCCTTCACCCGCCTCGGCTCGGCCCACGGGCACGAGGCGGCGCTGCACGGCAAGCTCCAGCGCACCCTGGACCGGCTCCGCGACCGGGTGGGCGCCGCCGTCTACATGAGCCGGTACGTGGACGGCGAGGTGAAGGTCACCCAGTACGCCGACGGGCCGGCCGCCCCGAGAGTCCACGAGTGGGTGGACTTCCGCGACGCGGCCCACGCCACCGCCATCGGCAAGAGCCTGCTGACCCAGCTGGACCACGACGGCCGGCGCGAGCACCTCGCCCGGCACCGGACGGTCCGGCTCACCTCGCGCACCATCACCAGCGACACGGTGCTGCTCTCCCGGCTGGAGTCCCATCCGCCCACGGTGCCGGTGCTCGACCTCCAGGAGTACGCGATCGGCACGGTCTGCGCGGCCGTCCCGGTCACCGCCGGCTCCTCGGTGGGCTGCCTGGCCCTGTCCCTGCCCGTCGAGCACGCCCACCGCCTGCACCAGGCCGCCGACGCCCTCAACCGCAACGCGGCCCCGGTGCTGCTGTCGCTGGCGATCTAGGGAGCGGGGCACCGGGAGGGCCCCGGAGGCACCGGGCCGGCGCGCGAGCGGCACGCGGTCGGCGTGTGGTCGGGAGCATCCCTCGGGAGCGGGTAGTATTTTCCGCGTCGCCGACCGCGGAAGCGGAC
>NZ_LIRG01000203.1 GCF_001419695.1 Streptomyces prasinopilosus | reverse complement strand
GGCGGTGTCCGGCGCGGCGGCCGGCGAGGAACCGTCACCGGCCGCGTCGCCGCCCCCGTTCCCGCCGCAGCCGACGGCCAGCGCCGTCGCGCCCGCCGCGAGGAGGGCCGCGCGTCGTGTGGTGCGCAGGCTTGTGTGCGGGGTCGTACCGGTCATGTCGCCACTCCTGGGGGATCGAGGGGAAAGGGATCATTTCGGGGAGATCACGGCATTTTCGCACCGGCCGTCTCGGCGGGCGGGCACCGGACACCGGCCGTGTCCGTTCTGACTAGGCTGGGCGGGCGAACAACCGATACGCACGTCAGCAAGGAGCAACGCCGTGGCGGTACGAGCGGTCCGGGGTGCCGTCCAGCTCGAGCGGGACGAGGCCGGCCACATGGAGGAACGGGTCGGCGCGCTGCTCACCGCGGTGCTGGAACGCAACGATCTGACCACGGACGACCTGATCAGCATCTGGTTCACCGCCACGCCCGACCTGCACAGCGACTTCCCGGCCGCCGCCGCCCGCAAGCTCGGCATCCTGGACGTCCCCCTGATCTGCGCCCAGGAACTGGACGTCGAGGGCGCCCTGCCCCGCGTCGTGCGCATCCTCGCGCACATCGAGTCCGACCGGCCGCGCGCCGGCATCGCCCATGTGTACCTCGGCGCCGCGGCGGCCCTGCGCAAGGACATCGCCCAGTGAGGACCGCACTCGTCATCGGCACCGGACTGATCGGCACGTCCGCCGCCCTCGCCCTGACCCAGCGGGGCGTCACCGTCCACCTCGCCGACCACGACCCGGAGCAGGCCCGCACGGCCGCCGCGCTCGGCGCCGGTACCGACGGGCCCCCCGGGGGACCGGTGGACCTGGCGATCGTCGCCGCCCCGCCCGCCCACGTGGCCCGGGTGCTCGCCGACGCCATGGAGCGCGGCGCGGCACGCGGGTACGTCGACGTCGCCAGCGTCAAGGGCGGGCCGCGCCGCGAGCTGGAGCAGCGCGGGCTCGACCTCTCGGCGTACATCGGCACGCACCCCATGTCCGGCCGGGAGAAGTCCGGCCCGCTGGCCGCGGGCGCGGACCTCTTCGAGGGCCGCCCCTGGGTGCTCACACCCACCCGGGACACCGACACCGAGGTGCTGAACCTCGCCCTCGAGCTGGTCTCGCACTGCAGGGCCGTCCCGGTCGTCATGGAGGCCGACGCCCACGACCGCGCCGTGGCCCTGGTCTCCCACATGCCGCACCTGGTGGCCGGCATGGTCGCCGCGCGCCTGGAGGACGCCGAGGAGGCCGCCGTACGACTGTGCGGGCAGGGCATCCGGGACGTGACCAGGATCGCGGCCTCCGACCCCCGGATGTGGGTCGACATCCTCTCCGCGAACCCCGGCCCGGTCGCCGACCTGCTCACCGACATCGGCGCCGACCTGGAGGAGACCGTACGGGCCCTGCGCGCGCTGCAGTCCTCCGACGAGGACAAGCGGCGCGAGGGCAGCGCCGGCATCGAGGACGTGCTGCGCCGCGGCAACGCCGGCCGGACCAGGGTCCCCGGCAAGCACGGGTCCGCCCCGCGCGCGTACGAGGTCGTGGCGGTGCTCATCGACGACCAGCCGGGCCAGCTGGCACGCATCTTCGCGGACGCCGGCCGTGCGGGCGTCAACATCGAGGACGTCCGGATCGAGCACGCGACCGGGCAGCGGGCCGGTCTGATCCAGCTCATGGTGGAGCCGCAGGCGGCTCCGGTGCTCGCCGCCGCGCTGCGGGAGCGGGGCTGGTCCGTCCGGCAGTAGCGCCTGCCGGACGCCGGACGCCGGACGACGTGTGGCGGACGACGTGTGGCGGGTGGCGGTTGCCGTCCGCGGTGGGCGGACGGCCGCCCGCGGCGGCCGGCCCGGGCGCCGCGGGCGGTGCCGGTGCCGGTCCCCGGAGCGGTCGCGCCCCCGCCCCCGGGTACGGCCGATCGGGGGACGCGCACCCAGTAACCTTGTGCGGGGCGGTTTCGCGCCCCGCTCCCCGCCAGCCAGGTTCAGGAAGGTCCCCACTGTGGAAAGCTCCACGCCAGTGATTGTCGCCATCGACGGCCCGTCCGGCACGGGCAAGTCGAGCACGTCGAAGGCCGTGGCGGCGCAGCTCGGCCTGAGCTACCTGGACACCGGCGCCCAGTACCGGGCGATCACCTGGTGGATGGTGACCAACGGGATCGACACCGCCGACCCCTCCGCGATCGCCGCCGCGGCCGGCAAGCCCGAGATCCTCTCCGGCACCGACCCGGAGAAGCCCGCCATCACGGTCGACGGCGTCGACGTGGCCGGCCCGATCCGCGAGCAGGAGGTCACCTCCAAGGTCAGCGCGGTCAGCGCGGTCCCCGAGGTGCGCACCCGGATCACCGAGCTGCAGCGCTCCATCGCCGCCTCCGCCGTCACCGGCATAGTCGTCGAGGGCCGCGACATCGGTACCACCGTGCTGCCCGACGCCGACCTGAAGATCTTCCTCACCGCCTCCCCGGAGGCGCGGGCCGCCCGCCGCAGCGGAGAGCTCAAGGGCGCCGACCTGCAGGCCACGCGTGAGGCCCTGGTCAAGCGGGACGCGGCCGACTCCAGCCGCAAGACCTCCCCGCTGGCCAAGGCGGACGACGCGGTCGAGGTGGACACCACCGACCTGACCCTGCAGCAGGTCATCGAGTGCGTCGTCACCCTCGTCGAGGAGAAGCGAGCCGGCCGGTGACCGAGGTTCCGTCGGCGCGGGGCGCCGAGATAGGACGGCGCATCGGCGTCGGCCTGATGTACGGCTTCTGGAAGCCGCGCGTGCTGGGCGCCTGGCGGATGCCCGCCTCCGGCCCGGTGCTCCTCGCCGTGAACCACTCCCACAACATCGACGGTCCGATGGTCATGGGCGTGGCGCCCCGGCCCACGCACTTCCTGATCAAGCGGGAGGCGTTCATCGGGCCGCTCGACCCGTTCCTGACCGGCATCGGCCAGGTGAAGGTGGACCGGAACACCACCGACCGCACGGCCGTCTCCCGGGCGCTGGGCGTCCTGCAGCAGGGCGGAGTCCTCGGCATCTTCCCCGAGGGCACCCGCGGCGAGGGCGACTTCGCCTCGCTGCGCGCGGGGCTCGCCTACTTCGCCCTGCGCGGCGGCGCGCCGATCGTGCCCGTCGCCGTCCTGGGAAGTTCCGGGCGGGGCGGACGGTTGATAAAGGCGCTGCCCCCGCTGCGCTCCCGCGTCGACGTCGTCTTCGGCGACCCGTTCGACGCGGGCGACGGCAGCGGGCGACGCACCCGCAAGGCGCTGGACGAGGCGACCGAGCGCATCCAGAAGCAGCTCACCGCGCACCTGGAGAACGCCAGGCGCCTCACCGGGCGCTGACGGAAACTGAGTAGTGGAACGCCCGGAACCGGGTGCTCCACCGACCACCACGATGAACGACGAGGTACGGACTTCATGAACGACCACATCCAGCCCGACGGCTCGGCCGAGCACGAGCACGACCACGGGGCGCTCGGCGACGCCGAGTTCGCGGAGTTCATGGAGCTCGCCGCGGAGGAGGGCTTCGACCTCGAGGACGTCGAGGGCGCCATCGAGGCGGCCGGACACGGCCCGCTTCCGGTGCTCGCCGTCGTCGGACGCCCCAACGTCGGCAAGTCGACCCTGGTGAACCGCATCATCGGCCGCCGCGAGGCGGTCGTCGAGGACAAGCCGGGCGTCACCCGCGACCGCGTCACCTACGAGGCCGAGTGGGCGGGCCGCCGCTTCAAGGTCGTCGACACCGGCGGCTGGGAGCAGGACGTCCTCGGCATCGACGCCTCCGTGGCGGCGCAGGCCGAGTACGCGATCGAGGCGGCCGACGCCGTCGTGTTCGTGGTGGACGCCAAGGTGGGCGCGACCGACACCGACGAGGCCGTCGTCCGGCTGCTGCGCAAGGCCGGCAAGCCGGTCGTCCTGTGCGCCAACAAGGTGGACGGCCCGAGCGGCGAGGCCGACGCCTCCTACCTGTGGTCCCTGGGCCTGGGCGAGCCGCACCCGGTCTCCGCCCTGCACGGCCGCGGCACCGGCGACATGCTGGACCAGGTCCTGGAGGCGCTGCCGGAGGCCCCCGCGCAGACCTTCGGCACGGCGGTCGGTGGCCCGCGCCGGATCGCCCTGATCGGCCGCCCGAACGTCGGCAAGTCCTCCCTGCTGAACAAGGTCGCCGGGGAGGAGCGCGTCGTCGTCAACGAGATCGCCGGGACCACCCGCGACCCGGTCGACGAGCTGATCGAGCTGGGCGGGAAGACCTGGAAGTTCGTGGACACCGCGGGCATCCGCAAGCGCGTCCACCTCCAGCAGGGCGCGGACTACTACGCCTCGCTGCGCACCGCCGCCGCCGTCGAGAAGGCCGAGGTCGCCGTCGTCCTCCTCGACGCCTCCGACTCGATCTCGGTGCAGGACCAGCGCATCGTGACCATGGCCGTGGAGGCGGGACGCGCGCTCGTCCTCGCGTTCAACAAGTGGGACACCCTCGACGAGGAGCGCCGCTACTACCTGGAGCGGGAGATCGAGACCGAGCTCGGCCAGGTCGCCTGGGCGCCGCGGGTGAACGTGTCGGCCCGCACCGGACGCCACATGGAGAAACTGGTTCCGGCGATCGAGACGGCCCTGGCGGGCTGGGAGACCCGCGTCCCGACGGGCAGGCTGAACGCCTTCCTCGGCGAGCTGGTCGCCGCCCACCCGCACCCCGTGCGCGGCGGCAAGCAGCCGCGCATCCTGTTCGGCACGCAGGCGGGCACCCGGCCGCCGCGGTTCGTGCTGTTCGCCTCCGGTTTCATCGAGGCGGGCTACCGGCGGTTCATCGAACGCCGGCTGCGCGAGGAGTTCGGCTTCGAGGGCACCCCCCTCCACCTCTCGGTGCGGGTGCGCGAGAAGCGCGGCAAGAAGAAGTGACCCCACCCGCCGTCGGCGGATTCGGTGCGCCTCGGTCAGGCCTCCCGGCGCGGGGCCGGAGGCAGCGCCGCCGGGACGTGGCGCCTCTCGACGGCATGCCGGCCGACCGCCGGGACGCGCTGCCACTGCGGCTGCCCCGCGCTCTGCCGGGCACTGTTCGCCCCCGCGCTGTAGGCGCCGTACGACCCGCCGCCGATGGGGCCGGCGGCAGGACCGGCGACGGGGCCGCCGAACGTGCCCGAGCCGTGGCCGACGGAGGGATCCGTACCGTGCGGGACGCTTCCGAAGGCGGCGAAGCCCAGTTTCTCCTCGCCGCTGCGGTCGCCCGGCAGCGAGCGGAAGGACTTCACGTACTCGGCGTAGAGCGCGTCGTAGATGGGCGTGGCCGAGGGGCCGCCCGTGGACTCCTGGGGCCGCCGCACGGGTGCGGGGACCAACGGGAAGGGCCGGCGGCGGGGAGCGTCGTATGCGTGCACGTATCTCCCAACGACCCCGCCCGGTAAGGGATGCGGCCGGGGGACGGGTTTTCGCCGGTCACCGGCTTGCCCGCCGGTCGGTCGCCGGCAGCCGGGTCCCGGCCGGTCGGTCGTCGGCCGTCGCTCACCGGCCGTCGGTCGTCGGCCGGTCAGAGACCGGCGAGCGGCAGCGCCGCCGTGACCAGCCTTCCGTTCGCCGCGGCCCTGTCCAGCGCGTCGCGCAGCAGGTCCTCGCGCGGCTGGCGGCCGATCGAGCCGACCGGAGCCGCGAACAGCAGCACCTGCTGGTGCTTGTTGGCGGCCGCCCGCCAGCCCTCGGTGACCTGGAGCGGCTGGTGCGCCTGCCACCAGGCCACGGGCTGTCCGCCGTTCGGGTTCGGCTGGAGCACCGCGTGCAGCTGTCCCACGGCCAGCAGGACCGACCAGCCGTGCAGCACGGCCGGCGCGGTGGACAACTCGGTCACGGGCATGAAGCCCTGCTCGATGAGCAGGGGCAGGAAGTCGTCGCCGGGCCCGAGGGAGCCGGGCCGCGCCACCGGGGCGGTCGGCTCGACGACCAGGGCCGGGTGCAGTTCCCCGGCGATCAGGACCAGTCCGCTGGTCACGCCGAGCACGGCCTGCTCGGGCACGGCGTAGGGCGCCGCGGACTGATGGGGAGCGGCCTGGTAGGGAGCGGCCGGGGCCGTCTCCGCGTACTGCGCGTACGGTGCGGCCTGCGCGTACGGTGCGTCCTGCGGGGGCGCCGCCGGGGCCGTGGCGTAGCCGCTGATCGACCGCGCGGCGCTCTGGAGCTGTTCCTCGGTGACCTGGACGACCTGCGAGGGCAGGCAGGTGGAGTGGGCGAAGGCGAGGACGGCGGTCTCGTCCCCGACGAACAGGACCGTGCTGGTCCGCTCCTGCTCCGGATCGCCCGGTGTGCGGCAGGAGGTGCAGTCGTAACCGCCCGGGGCGGAATCTCCCGCGAGCAGGCGGTCGGCTTCTTCGTCGCCGATCTCGGCGCGTACCTCGTTGCTGACGTCGAGCATGCGCGGCACGGGGGGCTCCCTCGGGATGCGGTGCGTGGCGGGGCCGGGTGGGTTCCGGCCGTGGTCCGGGGCGGGCCCCCGGCTCCTGCAGATGACAACGGGCGATCCGCGGCGGGAGTCACGCCCGGGAGCGAGCGGAATCGAACCGGCCTGCGCACGCGGTCACTTCCGGCGGGGAACCGGCTGCCTGTCGTCAACTACCCCTTGTGGAAATGCCGTTGACCGGGAGAAGGGACTCATGGGGCAGGCGTTCCACCGGTCGATAAATCAGGAAATCGGTGGATGGGGTGGATGCCCTGGAATCGACCCCATCGGGGTTAGCGTCGAACCGACTTGCGAAAGGAGGAGGCGCTCGACACCGGTCCGCCGGTCGTCCGGACCCTCGCGTCGGCTCGGCGACCGTACAGGAAGTACCGGGGGCGCCCGTGAAGCCGGCAGGGCCCTTCCGGCGCGTCCGCGCCGAGCCGGCCGAACCGGTGCGGCGGCACCCGGCCGCCCCGTGCGCCGGCGGTGAGGCGCCCTCCGGGTGTCCGCCGGTGCCCCGCCCGGCGTCCGGACGGGCCCCGTCTCCTCGCGGACGGTTCCTGTCCGCGAGGGCTGGCAGACTCGGCCCATGATGGAGACCTCGGCACGACTGCTGCGTCTGCTGTCCCTGCTCCAGGCCCACCGCGAGTGGTCCGGCGCCGACCTGGCCGGGCGGCTCGGGGTCAGTTCCCGGACCCTGCGCCGTGACGTGAACCGGCTGCGCGCGCTCGGCTACCCCGTCAACGCCGGTCCCGGGACCGGCGGCGGCTACCGGCTGGGCGCGGGCGCCGAACTGCCGCCGCTGCTGCTGGACGACGACGAGGCCGTCGCCGTCGTGGTGGGGCTGCGCGCGGCGGCCGGACAGGGTGTCGAGGACATCGGGGAGACCTCGGTGCGGGCCCTGGCCAAGCTGGAACAGGTGCTGCCGGACCGGCTGCGCCGCCGGGTGGGGGCCCTGAACGCCGTCACCGTGCCGATGCTGCGCGGACCGGGCGCCGACGCCGTCGACCCGGCCGTGCTCACCGAGATCGCCCAGCTCTGCCGCGACACCGAACGCCTGCGTTTCGCCTACCGGGGCCACGACGGCGTGACGAGCCGCCGCACCGTGGAACCGCACCGCCTGGTGTGCTCGGAACGCCGCTGGTACCTGGTCGCCTGGGACCTCGGCCGCGAGGACTGGCGCACCTTCCGGGTCGACCGCCTCACCCCGAGGCCCCCGCACGGCCCGCGCTTCGCCCCGCGTGAGCCCCCGGCCGAAGACCTGGCCGCCTACGTGTCCCGGGGCGTCTCCACGCACGTGTACGCCTCGCGGGCCGAGATACGGCTGCTGGTGCCCGTGGAGGAGGCCGCGGCGCGGATCTCGCCCTCCACCGGCACGCTCCGGGCGGAAGGGGCGGAGAGCTGTGTCCTGACCACCGGGGCGGCGAGCTTCAGCGCCCTGGTGGTCCACGTGATGCTGCTGGGCTTCGAGTTCGAGGTGCTGGAACCGGCCGGGCTGACCGACGCGATCACCGCGGCCCGCGACCGGCTCTCCCGCGCCCTGGCCCGGCCGGAGGAGGCCGGCGCGGCGAGCTGATGCCGCCCTCCGGCCGGGCCCTCCCCCCCCAGCCCTCCGACCGGGCCGGCCGCGGGGTGGGCGGATCGTGTGAAGGAAGCGTGGGTTTCCGCGTGCTGCCGTCCGTCCGGGGTGCGCGCGTCGTCCCGGTGGCGGAATGGAATGGCGGGAACGGGGCCGGGGCATTTCCCCGGAACGCCCCACCGGGTTTATCGGGGCTCCCGGCGCGGCGTCCGGCCATTGTGTTCGACCACGTTCGGAGAGGCTGTGAACCACCCATTCGTGTGATGCATGCCGGCATAAACGTCTGTCGTGATCCTGTGACAGAAGTGTGACCGCAGGGGGATCCCGGGCGGGTGTTCCCGGCCGGGCCTTCCCCGCCCGCCGGGCAGGGCATAGCGTGACCGTATGGCACCCATTCCGACATCCCCCACGGACCCCGACGACAGCCCGGACGCCTATGTGGGCCTGCCCGTGGACCGGGCCGAGTCCCGCGCGCGCGAGCGCGGCTGGGCCACGGTCCGGACGCTGCGACCGGGGACGATCATCACCATGGAGTACCGCGTGGGACGGCTGAACTTCGAGGTGAAGGACGGCACGGTGGCGCGGTCCTGGAAGGGCTGAGACACGGCGACGGCCCCGGTTCCACGAGGGGACCGGGGCCGGGGTGTGCGTACCGGGCCGCCGCCGAGGGGCCCGGCGGGAGGGTCAGGAGCGGGTCGCCGGGGTGTTGCCGCGCGGATGGCGTTCGCCGTGCGGCGGACGGCGGCTGCCGGCCGGGGAGAACGGTGTGCGCTCCGCGCGCGTCGAGTACGGACCCGGCGCCGGCCGGGCGGTCGGGCGGGCGGCCGGGCGGGACGCGGAGACCGGGTCGGGGGCCGTGCCGGCCTCGCGGCCGGCGAGGGGCCTGAGCATGACCGGCGTCGCCACGGGGGCCGAGGGCGCCGCCCGGCCCCGCCGGGCG
>NZ_LIRG01000202.1 GCF_001419695.1 Streptomyces prasinopilosus | reverse complement strand
GTATAAGAGACAGCGCTCACACCGGACGGCCGGATATGGCTGTCCGGAGCGTTGACCAGAAAGCGCTTACCCTCTACGTTCCGTTCAGCGACATGAACAGGAGCGGGCGGTGCGACGTCTCCGCGCCGTCACGTCCCCCCACCACGAGAGAAGGAACCGGGACATGACTTCACCAACACGGCCCCGCGCCCGCGGGCGCGCACTGACCGGGGCGCTGGCCACCCTCGGCCTCTCGATTGGCATGCTCACGACTGTCGGAGCGCCCTCGGCGAGCGCCGCCACCTGGCCGACCCCCAACGGCAGTGAGGGCGTCTCCTCCACCATCGCGGTGTCCGGCACCAAGGACTACGGGATGAAGCGCCTCTACGGCACGGGCGACCTGGGCTCGGGCGGCCAGGACGAGGACCAGGGCCCGATCCTGGAACTGGCGGACGGCGCGGTCCTGAAGAACGTCGTCCTCGGCGCCCCCGCGGCCGACGGCATCCACTGCAAGGGCTCCTGCACGCTGCAGAACGTGTGGTGGGAGGACGTCGGCGAGGACGCGGCCACGTTCAAGGGCAAGTCGTCGTCCTCGGTCTACACCGTCAGCGGCGGCGGGGCCAAGGAAGCCAGCGACAAGGTGTTCCAGTTCAACGGCGCCGGCACCCTGAACGTGTCGAACTTCGCGGTCAAGAACTTCGGCACCTTCGTGCGCTCCTGCGGCAACTGCTCGACGCAGTACAAGCGCACGATCAACCTCAACACCATCGAGGTGAGCTGGAAGGGCAGCAGGATCGCCGGCATCAACACCAACTACGGCGACAGCGCGACCCTGCGCAACATCAGGATCGTCGGGGACAGCAGCAAGAAGATCATCCCCTGCCAGAAGTACATCGGCAACAGCAACGGTTCCGAGCCCAGCGGCAACGGATCGGGCGCCGACGGCACTTACTGCAAGTACGCGTCGTCCGACATCACCTACCAGTAGGAACCGGCGGCAGCGGCCCCCCACGGTGAGGGCGGCGGCCGTGCACGGC
>NZ_LIRG01000201.1 GCF_001419695.1 Streptomyces prasinopilosus | reverse complement strand
CGGGCGCGCTTCGTGGTACGGATGCGGGTGACGGCCCGTCGTTCATTGTTCGGATCTCCGGACAGACCTCCGGATGATCACTGCTACGCTCCCGATTCCGCGGCCGGTCCACTCCGGACGTTCACATGTCATCTACATGACACGCGCCATCACGTACCGGGGTCCGCGCCCCGGAACCGCAGCGAGGGGAGGGGGCCCGTGGGCACGCTCATCGACGATGCCGCCTCCGTGGAGTTCCACGCCTTCTTCGAGCGTCACTACGCCGAACTGTCACGGCTGGCGGCCCTGCTGACGGGTGAGGCGGACGCCGCCGACGACCTGGCGGCGGACGCCCTGCTGGCGCTGTGGCACCGCTGGGACCGGGTGCGCGCCGCCGACCATCCGGTGGCGTACGCGCGGGGCGTGGTCGCCAACCTGGCCCGCACCCGCATACGCAGCGCGGTGCGCGAGCGGCGCCGCGTCGCCCTGTTCTGGTCGCAGCGCGAGGAACGGGTCGAGAACCCGGACGTCGCGGGCGTGGTGGACGTGCGGGAGGCGTTGCGCAGGCTGCCGTTCCGCAAGCGGGCGTGCGTGGTGCTGCGGCACGCCTTCGACCTGTCCGAGAAGGACACCGCGCTCGCGCTGGGCGTCTCGGTGGGTACGGTGAAGAGCCAGACCTCGAAGGGGATGGCCGAACTGCAGCGGCTGCTGGGCACGGCGGAGGTGCCGCGGCGGATGCACGCCACGGTGGGACGTCCGGGGAAACCCGCCGGCGAGGACACGGGAAGGGACGGATGACGATGCGGCGGGACGTGCACGACGAGCTGCGCGCCCGGCTGCACGAGGCGGCCGGGGAGCACGAGCCCGACCGGGAGCGCATCCTGGCCCGGGTCGAACGCGGCATGGCCGCCCCGGCGCGTTCCGGCCACCGGGCCACGCGCCCGCCGGTGTTCGGATGGATCCGGGTGGCGGGCACGACGGCCGCGGTGGCCGGGGTGCTCGCGGCGGGCGGTTTCGCGGTCGCGTCCGTGGTGACGGAGCAGGAGCCTCCCGCGCGGCGGCAGGTGGCCGTCTCACCGACCTCGCAGCCCACGCCGTCGCCGGACGCGACGAGCCGGGCACCCCTGCCTCCGCCGGTGCCCTCGGCGGACGCCTCGACGGGGGCCGGGGAGCCGGGTTCGGCCCCGGCCGGCCGGACGCCGGAGCGGGAGACGGGGCCGCCCGCGGCGCGGACCCAGGAGCCCCCCGCGCGTCCCGGGGGCGTCGAGGACGGGCCGTTGTGGTCGGACGGCTCGGTGGACCGGCACAGCAACGAGTTCTGGGCGCAGAGCAACGTCACCCTGAAGACCACCGAGCGGCTGACCGCGCTCACCGTGGAGCTGCGGATCGCGCAGACCGGCGGGGTCTCCTCCACGGGTGCCTGGCGTTCCCCGCCCGAGAAGGACTTCGACCTGACGACCGTCGAACGGGACGGCTTCGTCGTCTACACCTGGACCCTCCGCAAGGGCCGCACGGTCGCGCCGGGCGAGTGGGTCTTCGCCGGGCAGTACGACCACGCGCGCGGCGGCCGGGACGCCGGGACCGACACCTACACCGCGACGGCCACCGCCGGGTCCGAACAGCTCCTGGTGGGCGGCGACTTCGCGGCCCGGGACGACTGACCCGCGGTCGGGATCCCGCTTCCCGGCCGCCGGTGGACGGCGGCCGGGAGGAGACCGGAAAAAACTTTCCCTGATCGCGGCAACCCTTCCCGGCCGTGCGGCAACCAAGAGGCGAAACGATTCTCCTCACGCAAGGACCAAGCATGACTGCACGAGCCGAACAGCCCGTCTCCCACCGCCGCCGGACCGGCAGGAGGCGGGCCGTGATCGCCGGGGTCTCCGCCCTCGGCGTCACCGGTGCGGCGATCCTCACCTCGACGATGCTGTCCACCGCGAGCGCCGCCTCCTCGTGGCCCTCGGACACCGGCGGCAAGCCGGTCTCGAAGACCATCCCGGTCTCCGGGTCCCTCGACGGGGGCATGAAGAAGTACTACGGCACCGGCGCCCTGGGCGGCGACGGCCAGGACGAGGGCCAGGACCCGGTCTTCGAGCTGGCCGACGGTGCCACGCTCAAGAACGTCGTCATCGGCACCCCCGCCGCCGACGGCGTGCACTGCAAGGGCTCCTGCACGCTGCAGAACGTGTGGTGGCTGGACGTCGGCGAGGACGCCGCCAGCTTCAAGGGCACGTCCTCCTCCGCGCAGTACAAGGTGATCGGCGGCGGCGCGCGGAAGGCCGACGACAAGGTGCTGCAGTTCAACGGCGCCGGCACGCTGACGGTGAGCGGCTTCCAGGTCGAGGACTTCGGCAAGCTGGTGCGCTCCTGCGGCAACTGCAAGACGCAGTACAAGCGCACGATCGTGCTGAAGGACATCGACCTGACGGCACCCGGCAAGTCGATCGTCGGCGTCAACACCAACTACGGCGACACCGCCACGCTGTCGCAGGTCCGCATCCACGGGGACGGCAAGAAGAAGATGAAGACCTGCACCCGCTACCAGGGCAACAACACGGGCAAGGAGCCGAAGGACCTCGGCTCCGGCCCCGACGGGAAGCACTGCAAGTTCTCGGACTCGGACATCACCTACAAGTGATCCCGTCGGACACCTGACCGGCACCGGGCCGCCGTCCCCGCACGGAGCGGGGCGGCGGCCCGACCCCTGTGACGGCCCGCCCGCGCCGGCCCGTGCCCGTCACAGGACGGCGTCGAGCCAGGCGTGGACCTCGTCCTGCATCTCCCCGTCGAAGACGTGGCCGCGGTCCGGCCACGTCTTCAGCCGCAGCCGGTGCCCGGCGCCCTGCGAGCGCCACACCGCGCGCAGCTTGTCGTGGGCGGTCCGCACGCCGTCGGCGGGGAACAGCGGGTCGAGCCCGCCGTGGAAGAACAGCATCGGCCGGGGCGCGGCGATGCCCGCCACGTCGGGGAGGTCCAGGTGCCGGGTGAGGCCGGGGTGGAGCATGTGGAACGCCGACTGCCCGCGCAGCGTGTTGTTGCCGGGCACCATCATCTCCTTCAGCCCGGTCATCCAGCACACGCTCGCCGCGGCCGCGACGTGGTCGCTGAGCGCGGCCGCCTGCCAGGCCCGGTAGCCGCCCATGGAGAAGCCCAGGGCGGCCACCCGGCGGGCGTCCACCCGTTCCAGGCCGGCCAGGAAGGCGGCGGCGCGCTGGTCCTCGCGGGCGTGGAGTCCGGCGAGCGAGGAGCCGAGGTGGAAGAGGTTGCTCGCCAGTTCCTGCTGCCGCTCGTAGGCCAGCGGCCCCCGCTCGCCCCATCCGAGGGCGTCCAGGCAGAGCACGACGTGGCCGCGCCGGGCGAGTCCGTCGCCGACGAAGCGTCCGCCGAGCAGTGGGCCGCGCGGTACTTCGGCGGACGCACTTCTCCTTGCCGATGTCGAAGCGGGAGCCGTGGTCGTGCAGGAGCAGCACGGCCGGGAAGGGCCCGGGGCCGTGCGGGGTGAGCAGCACGCCGCGGGTCCTGCCGTACCGGGTGAGCGAGAGGGTCACCAGCTCGCGGGTGAAGCCGCTGCCCTCCGGGCCGCCGGGGGC
>NZ_LIRG01000200.1 GCF_001419695.1 Streptomyces prasinopilosus | reverse complement strand
TCCGGGGTCCGTGTCGGGTGGATGGGGCCGGGTGGGTCCGGTCCGGCGGGTCAGGTCCGGCGGGCCACCACGTGCAGCCGGTCGGCGTCGGTGGTGCGGCCGGGGAGCAGGCCCTCCCGCCACGGCGGCTCCGTGCGCGGGCCCGGCCCGTCGTGGAGTTCCAGGACCTCGAAGCCGTGCGCGGCCAGGAAGTGGCGCAGCTCCTGCGGGAACAGCAGCCGCCACGCGGAACGCTGCTCGACGGGTTCCGACCCGTCGTCCGCGGTCCAGACGCGGGTACGGCACAGCAGTTGGTCCGTGCGGTTCAGCGTGAGGGTGGTGGTGGACCGGTGGACGGTGCCCCGCCAGGTGAAGCCGGCGGTTCCGGGCGCGTCGAGCAGGTCGGTGCGGCCGAGGAAGTACGCGCCGTTGCGCATCTCCGCGACCAGCAGCCCGCCCGGGGCCAGGGCGCGGCGGCAGGAGGACAGGAACCCGTCGAGCTGGTCGTTGGTGTGGCAGTACAGCAGGGTGCTGTCCAGGCACACCACGGCGTCGAACGCACCCTGCCCGAGGTCGAATCCGTGCAGGTCGGCGCGGACGTACTCGGGGCCCGGGCGGCGTGCGCGGGCGTGCGCGAGCATCGCCTCGGAGAGGTCCGCGCCGGTGACCCGGCGGCCGGCGCCGTGCAGGTGGGCGGCGTCGCGGCCGGTGCCGCAGCCCATGTCCAGCACCCGCCGGCCCGTCCCGTGCCGCCGCAGGCAGTCCTCCGTCCAGCGCCCGGCCAGCCGGCCGGGGTCGGGGAAGCGGGCCTCGTACAGCTCGGGGTGGTCCGTGAGCAGGTTGCGTGCGCTCGCACCCGTCCCGGGGCTCATGTCGGCGTCCCTCCCTGGACCTTCCGGGGTTCCCGGACCTCCCGGTCCCTCCGGTCTTCCTGGATCTCCCGGGCGTCCCGGGCCTCTCGGGCGCCCCGGCCGTCCCGGTCCCCCCGGCCCTCCCGGGCCGCCACGGGGGCGGCGGGGTCCGGCGCCGCGGGCAGCGTCCCGAGCCGGCGCAGCCGGGCCACCCCGAGCGCGGAGGCGAGCCCGAACAGCGCGCAGCACGCCCACGGCAGCCACGCGGCGTCACCGTGCCGCCCGGCGTCCATAGCCCGGCCGACGACGGCGTTGCCCACCGCGGCGGCGACGCCCGAGACGACGTAGAAGATCCCGAAGTAGGTGCCGGTGAGCCCGGGGCGGCCGAAGGCGGGGATCAGCTCCATCACGAACGGCTGGGCGACCATCACCCCGAGGTGGAGCAGCAGGGCCCCGGCCAGCACGGGCAGGGCGCGCAGCACCGCGTCGGCCGTACCGTCCGGCCCTCCGCCGCCCGCGCCCGTGACCAGGACGGGCGGCAGGAAGGCCAGCGCCATCAGGCCCAGCCCCACCGCGATCCAGCGGGCCCGGTCCCCGCGTCGCCCGAGGGCACGGGTGAGGCGCAGCTGGAACGCGAGACCGGCGAGGGTGCCGAGGACGAGGACGGGCCCGGCGGCGCCGTCCCAGCCGGTGGCCCGCCGCGCTCCCTCGGGCAGCAGCAGGTACAGCTGGTTCTCCAGGGTGAACATGCCGACCATGGCGAGCGCGAAGGCGAGGAAGGCGCGGTCGCCGAGCACCTCGCGCCAGTCCGCCAGGACGGTGCCCCGGCTCGGGACGACCTCCCGGGCGGGCAGCACCAGGGCCTGCGCCACGGTGAGGACCGCGAAGATCCCGGCGGCGGCCAGCGCCGACGCGCGGAAGTCCACGAGCAGCAGCACGCTCCCCAGCAGCGGCCCCGCCAGTGCTCCCGCGGTGGCGAACACCTGGAACAGGGCGAACGCCTCCGCCCTGCGCTCCCCGGCCTCCTGGGCGAGGTAGGCCCGCACGGCGGGGTTGAACAGGGCCCCCGCGAACCCGCTGAGGACGGACGCGGCGAGCAGGACGGCCAGGCCGTCGCCGAGCGCGAACAGGGCGAAGCCCACGGTGCGCAGGGCGCAGCCGGCGATGATGACGCCCCGTGCGCCGAGCCGGTCGGAGGCGGAGCCGCCGACGAGGAACAGGCCCTGCTGGCTGAGGTTGCGCACGCCGAGGACGACGCCGACGACGACGGCCGACAGGCCGAGGTCCTCGGTGAGGTGGGTGGCGAGGTAGGGGACGAGGAGGTAGAAGCCGGTGTTCACACCGAACTGGTTGACCATCAGGAGCCGGACCGCGAACGGGAACCGGCGTATCTCATGCCAGGTCTTCACGGCGCACCCCCGTCCGCGCCCGGTCCGCAGGGCGCGTCCCCCGCGGTTCGACGCCCAGTCCGGGCAGGCCGCTCGCCCGGACGAAGCCGTCCTCGCCGCCGATGCCGGTCCACGGGTCGTGGGCGAGCAGCAGGTGTCCGTCGAGGTCGGTCCAGCGGGCCCGGCCGGCGAGGTGCACGGCGGGTGCGAGCCCCAGGGTGCTGGCGGCCAGGCAGCCCAGCATCAGCCGCGTGCCGCTGCCGTCGAGCAGTTCGGCGATGCGCAGCGCCGCGTGCACGCCGCCGCACTCGGCGAGCTTGACGTTCACGCCGTGGACGCGCCCGGCCAGCCGGCGCACGTCCTCCAGGTCCGCGGCGTCCTCGTCGGCGACGACCGGCAGCGGTGAGCGCTCGGCCAGCCGGCCCAGCGCCTCCGGGTCGCCGGGGGCGAGGGGCTGTTCGACGGCCTCGACGCCCAGGGCGGCGAACCGGGGCAGCAGCGCCGTCGCCCGCGCCACGGTCCACGCGCCGTTGGGGTCGAGGAGCAGCCGGGCCCGGGGCGCCGCGCCGCGGACGGCGCGGACGCGCTCCACGTCCTCCTCGGGGTCGGGCGTCCCCGCCTTGACCTTGATCACTTCGAAGCCGCTCGCCGCCAGGGACCGGGCCCGTGCCGCCGCGCGGGCGGGGGAGGTGATGCCGATGGTGCGGGCGGTGGCCGCGACCGGGGGCTGCGCGAGGCCCAGGAGCCGGTGGACGGGGCGGCCCGCCCGCTTGCCGACGAGGTCGAGCAGGGCCGCCTCGACGGCGGCGGTCACGGCCGGGGGAGCGCTTCCCCGGGACGGCCCGTCCGTCCGTAACGCCTCCAGCGCGCTCTCCGGGTCGGGGAAGCGGGCCAGGTCCGCACCCGCGGCGGCGAGGAGACGGCCGAGGGTCCCGGCGTCGAGGCGCTGGCGGACGCTGGTGACGGCCTCGCCGTGGCCGCTCACGCCCTCGTGTGCGACGTCCAGCCACACGGCGTCGCGGGCGGACATCACCGAGCGGGAGATGCGCAGCGGTTCGGCGAGGTCGAGGCGCACGGTGCGCCGGCCGGTCTTCATGACGTTCCTTCCGGACGGGGGACGGCGTCCGCGGGGCCGGCGACGCGCGCGCACCGCGTCCAGCCGGTGGCCTCGACCGCGCGCGGGTGCGGGATCTCGACGGGCCGGGTGGCCGCGGCGGCCGGGTCGAGGCCGTGGGCGGCGGTGAAGTCGTCGTCGTAGACGGTGCCGAGGTAGCGGTGCGGTCCGTCGGGGAAGACGGTGGCGACGACCGCGCCGGGATGGACCCGGGCCGCCCAGGCCGCCACGCGGGCGACCGCGCCGGTGCTCCAGCCACCGCTGACGAAGCTCTCGCGGGCCAGGCGGCGGCAGCTGTCCACGGCCTCGGCGGGCCCGACCCAGTGCACCTCGTCGAAGGCGCCGTGGGCGACGTTGCGCGGGTGGATGCTGCTGCCGAGGCCGCGCATCAGCCGGGGCCGTGCGGGCTGGCCGAAGATGGTGGAGCCGATGGAGTCGACGCCGACCAGCCGCAGCGCGGGCCAGTGGCGGCGCAGCGGGCCGATGACGCCGGCACTGTGCCCGCCGGTCCCGACGCTGCACACGAGGATGTCCACGTGGTCCAGCTGGGCGGTGAGTTCGGCGGCCAGCGAGGCGTAACCGGCCGTGTTGTCGGGGTTGTTGTACTGGTCGGGCCAGTAGCCGTCGGGCAGGACGGCGAGCAGTTCGCGCAGCCGGGCCAGCCGGGCGGCCTGCCAGCCGCCGTGGGGTGCGGGCCGGTCCACGATCTCCAGCCGCACCCCGTGGGCGCGCAGCAGCTGCCGCATGGAGGGCTCCAGTTCGCTGTCGCCGACCAGGACGACGGGATGCCCCAGGGCCTGGCCCGCGAAGGCGAGGCCGATGCCGAGCGTGCCGGAGGTGGACTCCACCACCGGTGCGCCGGGCCGCAGTTCGCCGCGCTCCCGGGCGCCCCTCAGCATGGAGACGGCGGCCCGGGCCTTCATGCCGCCCGCGGCGAGTCCTTCGAGCTTGGCCCAGAACCCGGGGTGCGGCCGGGGCAGGCCGGCGGTGACGCGGACCACGGGCGTGCGCCCGAGCAGGGTGAACAGTTCCGGGTGGGCGGCGGGGCGTACGGCGGTCGCGGTCACCGGGCGCCTCCCGGGCGGCCGGCGCGGTAGCGGTGCAGGACGCCGGGGCCGCCGTCCAGCCAGAAGAAGGGGTACGGCTCCGCGCACACCGCGCTCACCCCGTGCCCCAGGAAGCGGGGGAGGACGGCGCTGCCGGTCTGGGCGAACACCACCAGCTGCTTGCCCCGCCGCAGCGCGTGCTCCCGCAGCGGCTCGAAGGTGCCGTTGCCCAGCGTCATCCCGGACACGAGCAGCGCGTCGCACCGGCCGGCCGCGCCGATAGCGTCGGTGACGACCGGCTCGCCCCACTCCGTCAGGCCGCCCTTGAGGTCGCACGGGACGTAGCCGAGTCCCCGTGAACGCAGCTGCTCCAGCAGCGAGTTGACCACGCCGACCACGAGCACCACCGCCCCGGGCGGCAGGTCGAGCAGTTCCACCACGGCCCGCGCCCGGGCCCGGGACTTCTCCAGGGACGTCCCGCCCGGCAGAGGCACGGGCAGGGCCCCGTTGGCCGGGGTGTGCGGGGCGGCGTGCATGAGGTAGGCGTCCAGCGCGGCGACGCGCACCGCGGGCAGCGGGTGCGCCAGCAGGCGGGCCACGTCCGCGCCGGCGCAGTCCTCCACCGCTCCGTCGGGCAGCGCGCCGGGTTCCACCGCGCAACTGCCGACGGCCCCGGCCAGCCGCAGGCTGAGGACCTCGTTGCGGTAGCCGCCGCCGCGCCCGTCGTGCCGCACGGCCTGCCGGGTGGTGAAGGCCACGGAGATCCGCTGCGCGGCCGGGTCCGGGCCGAGTCCACCGGCACGGGCCCGCGCCAGGAGCGTGTCGTACGCCGTCGCGCGGGCGGGCGCCGGGGTGGCGGAGGTCATCGGATCACCATCCCGGAGCGCAGTTCGCCCAGCAGGGTCTCGACCCGCGCACGGGCGCCCGGTCCCAGGGGGTCCCCCGCCATGACGTGGCCCAGGTACTCGTTGTTGCTGCCCGCCGGCCTCACCGGCGTGCCGGGTGCGGCGAGCTCCGCCTCCAGCACGTCCGGCGCGGTGAGCAGCCGGCTGCCGTCCAGGGCGTCGAGCGTGCCCGCGGTGTCCGGCACCAGGAAGCCGACGGCGGCGCTGGCGAGTCCGGTGGCCGTGCGCCGGAGGTCGGGCGCGCGGCCCAGGGAGACGTCCACGAAGGCGGCGGCGAGGTCGACGCCGGTGACGTGGCGCACGAGTTCGGTGATGCGGTTCCCCGCGGGCCGCGGGTTGACCTCGACCACGCGCGGCCCGGCGGAGGTCAGCTTGATCTCGGTGTGCGCCACCGCGGCGTCGGTCAGGCCGAGCGCCCCGAGCGCGCGCAGCGCGGTGCGCCCGGCGGCCTCCGCGTCCGCGGCCGGCAGGGCCGCGGGGAACATGTGGCCGGTCTCGACGAACGCGGGTGCCCCGCCGACGCTCTTGTCGGTCACGCCGACGACGTGGACCGTGCCCGCGTGCGACACCGTCTCGACGCTCACCTCCGGGCCGTCCAGGAACTCCTCCAGCAGGACGGCGGGCACCCGCCGCTGCCCGCGCGCGTTGACCGGGAAGCCGGCCAGCTCCTTCACGGCCGCGGCGAGCTGCTCCTCGTCGTCCACCCGGCGCACGTACATGCCCGCGCACAGGTCGACGGGCTTGACCACCAGCGGGTAGCCGATCTCCCGCGCCGCCCGCGCGAGGTCGGCCCACGCCTCGTGCACCGCGAACCGCGGTCCGGGCAGCCCGGCTTCGGCCAGGACGCGACGGGTGGCGTCCTTGCGGCAGGCGTCGCGCACCGGCCCGGAGCCCGGGCCGGGCAGTCCGAGCCGCTCGGCCGTCCGGGCCACCGTCGGCAGGTAGTAGTCGCAGGAGGTGAGCACCCCGTCGAACCCGAACACCGCGTGCAGCCGCTCGACCCGGGGCAGCAGGGCCTCGGCGTCGTTGGTGTCCGCGGTGATCACGTTGCGCGCGCCGAGCAGCGGGTGCGCCGCCCCCTCGGGCGCCGCGCGCAGGTAGTGGTGCAGGTCGCGGGTGAGGAACGTGAACTCGTGTCCGCCCTCCCGTATCGCCCGCGGCAGCAGCCTGCTCATCGACCCGACCCAGCTCTCGACCACCAGCAGATGAGCCACGACTCCCCTTTTCGTGTCGTCCCCCACGGCGCGGTTCCGGCGCCGGGGCAGCCCGACGGCACCCGTGAGGAGGGGCCGGGCCGCACGGAGCACACAGTATCGCTAATGATTTTCATTGTCAGTTGTCTTGAGGGGGGAGGCGGGAAGGGGAGGCCGGAAGGGGCGGCCGGCGCACCCGTGACCGCGCCCCGTGTGCCGCTCGTGCCCCCGGTTCATCCGATCAGGGTCTTTGGGGAGGGTTCCTCCTCGTCGGTGCCCTTTGCTCTTCGATGATCGGTCCGCGGCGGACGC
Organism: Streptomyces prasinopilosus; assembly: GCF_001419695.1. Taxonomy (GTDB): domain Bacteria; phylum Actinomycetota; class Actinomycetes; order Streptomycetales; family Streptomycetaceae; genus Streptomyces; species Streptomyces prasinopilosus. The sequence continues at coordinate 6,944 of NZ_LIRG01000200.1, read as the reverse complement.
GGGAGGGACGCCGCACCGTGCGGTTGCGACGAACCGCGCACCCGGTCGAAGCGACGAACAGGAGAGGGGGACCGCATGCACCTGACTCCGCACGAGCAGGAGCGCCTGCTGGTCCACGTGGCGGCCGATGTCGCCCGGCGACGCCGTGAGCGAGGACTGCCGCTGAACTATCCCGAGGTCATGGCGCTGTTGACGGCGCACGTCTACGAGGAGGCGCGAGCCGGGGCGACGGTCGATTCCGTGATGGAGTCCGGACGCCATGTGCTGCGGCGCGACGACGTCATGGACGGCGTACCGGAGATGATCACCAACGTCCAGGTCGAGGCGACGTTCCCGGACGGAACGAAGCTGGTGACCATCCACGAGCCGTTCGACGCGCCCGCCACCGAGGTCGACGTCCACCCGGGCAGAACGGAACCGCTGCCGGACGAGGACGAGTTCGGGGTGGCCTTCAACGAGGGCTCCACCCCCGTGCCCCTGCACGTGTCCAACCCTTCGGACCGCCCGATCCAGGTGGGCTCCCACTTCCACTTCGCCGAGGTGAACGAAGGGCTCGACTTCCCCCGCGAGGCCGCCCACGGCATGCGGCTGCACATTCCGTCCGGCACGTCCGAGCGGTTCGAACCCGGCGACGAACGGACCGTGTCGCTGGTCCCCATCGCCGGCGACCGGATCGTCGGCGGACTCCAGGCGGACAAGAGCGAAGAGGAGAAGCACCTCGATGCCCGACGAGACCGGTAACCCCCCGGCCCCTCTGCCGCGGTCCCGCTACACCGACCTCTACGGCCCCACGGCCGGCGACCGGGTCCGGCTCGCCGACACCAACCTCGTCCTCAGGATCGAGGAGGACTGGTGCGGCGGCCCGGGGCGCAGCGGCGACGAGATGGTCTTCGGCGGCGGCAAGGTGATCCGCGAGTCCATGGGCCAGTCGCACATCCCCCGCGACGATCCGCGCAAGCCGGTGGACACGGTGATCACCGGCGCCCTGATCCTGGACCACTGGGGCGTGGTGAAGGCCGACGTCGGACTGCGCGACGGCCGGATCCAGGCGATCGGCAAGGCGTACAACCCCGAGACCATGTCGCCGCGCCCCAACGACGACCCGCGCGCGTCCGACTTCGTCGTGGGGCCCGAGACGGAGGTGATCTCCGGAAAGGGACGCATCCTGACCGCCGGCGGCGTCGACACGCACGTGCACTTCCTGTGCCCCGGCCAGATCCACGAGGCGCTCGCCTCGGGCGTGACCACCCTGATCGGCGGCGGCACCGGCCCCGCCGAGGGCAGTACGGCCACGACCGTCACGCCCGGCAAGTGGCACATCCAGCGGATGTTCGAGGCACTCGACGCCTACCCGGTGAACATCGGCCTGCTCGCCAAGGGCAGCACGGTCTCCGAGAAGGCGCTGCTCGACCAGGTCGCCGCCGGCGCCCTCGGCTTCAAGATCCACGAGGACTGGGGCGCGACCCCCGCGGTGATCGACGCGGCCCTGACGGTGTGCGAGGAGACCGGGGTCCAGGTCGCCCTGCACGCCGACTCCCTGAACGAGTCCGGCTTCGTGCAGCACACCTTCGCCGCCACCAAGAAGGACCGCCGCACCAAGGACGCCAAGTACCGCAGCCTGCACATCTTCCACATCGAAGGCGCCGGCGGCGGCCACGCGCCCGACATGATCAGCCTCGTGAGCAAGCCGAACGTGCTGCCCGCGTCGACGAACCCCACCCGGCCCCTGACGGTCAACACGGTCAAGGAACACGTCGACATGATGATCGTGTGCCACCACCTCAACCCCGAGGTGGACGCCGACATGAAGTTCGCCGACTCGCGGATCCGGCCCTCCACGATGGCCGCCGAGGACCTGCTGCACGACATGGGCGCCATCTCGATGATGTCCTCCGACGCCCAGGCCATGGGCCGCATCGGAGAAATGATCATGCGGACCTGGCAGACCGCGCACGTCATGAAGTCCCGCTACGGCCACCTGCGGGAGGACGACGCCGGCGCGGACAACTTCAGGGCCCGGCGCTACGTCGCCAAGTACACCATCAACCCGGCCCTCACCCACGGCATCGGCCACGAGGTCGGCTCCGTCGAACCGGGCAAACTCGCCGACCTGGTCCTCTGGGAACCCAAGTTCTTCGGCGTGAAACCCCACATGGTCATCAAGGGCGGCCAGATCGCCTACGCGCAGATCGGCGACGCCAACGCCTCCATCCCCACCCCGCAGCCCTATCTGCCGCGCCCGGTCTGGGGCTCCCGGGGCCGGTCCCCCGGGGCGAACTCCTTCAACTTCGTCGCGGAGGCGGCCCTCGACGGCGAACTCTCCCGGACCGGACTGCTCAAGCCCCTGCGCGCGATCCGGTCCACCCGGGAGGTCACCAAGGCCGACATGGTGCACAACGACGGCCTGCCGGACATCGTCGTCGACCCCGACACCTTCGAGGTCACCATCGGCGGCGCCACCACCTCCGACGTCCGCACCACGGTGGACGGACACGAGGTCGGGCGGAACTACGCGACGGAACTGCCCATGGCCCAGCGCTACTTCCTGTTCTGACCGTCCCGGCCGTTCCGGCACCCCCGGTCCGGGCCGGCCGCACCGGCGCGGGCCGGCCCCGCCCCTCACGAAAGGAGGACGGCCACCCCATGAGCCGCACCGCCCTGCTCATCCTGGCCGACGGCCGCTTCCCCGCCGGCGGACACGCCCACTCCGGCGGGATGGAGGCCGCCGTCGCCTCCGGAGGCGTGCACGACACCGCGAGCCTGGAGGCGTTCTGCCGCGGACGGCTGCACACCGCCGGACTGACCGCGGCCGGCCTGGCCGCTGCGGCCGCCACCGGATACGACGCCCTGGCCCTGGACGACGCCGCCGACACCCGCACCCCCGCACCGGCGCTGCGTCGCGTCGCACGCCGCCTGGGCCGGCAGATGATGCGCGCGGCCCGCGCCACCTGGCCCTGCGCCGGCCTCGACCACCTCGCCCGCCACCGGCCGCAGGGACCCCACCAGCCGGTCGTCCTCGGGGTCGCGGCACGCGCCGCCGGACTCACCGCGCTCGACGCCGCCCACGCCGCCGTGTACGAGAGCGTCGGCGGCCCGGCGACCGCGGCGGTGCGCCTGCTGAGCCTCGACCCCTTCGAAGCCACCGCGGTGCTGGCACGGCTCGCCGACGACCTCGACGCCGTCGCCGCCGCCGCGTCCGACGCGGCGGGGCGCGTCGCCGTGGAGGGCGTCACCGTCCTGCCCGCCGCGTCCGCCCCCCTGCTGGACATCACCGGCGAACAGCACGCCGCCTGGGCCGTCCGCCTCTTCGCCTCCTGACCACCATCCCCTTTTGACCGTTCCCGGACCGAGCTGGAGCCCCCGTGCACCTGGACCACCCCGTGACCCTGCCGCAGCGCCACACCTACAGCGCCGATCCCCGGCACCCGGACGGCAGCCACCGCGCCCTGCGGATCGGCTTCGGCGGACCGGTCGGCTCGGGCAAGACCGCGACCGTCGCCGCACTGTGCCGCACGCTGCGGGACCGCCTGTCGATCGCCGTGGTCACCAACGACATCTACACCCAGGAGGACGCGGCGTTCCTGCGCCGCGAGGCGGTGCTGCCACCGGAACGGATCGCCGCCGTGGAGACGGGGGCCTGCCCGCACACCGCGATCCGCGACGACATCTCCGCCAACCTCGAAGCGGTCGAGCAGCTGGAACAGGCCCTGGAACCGCTCGACCTGATCCTCATCGAGTCCGGAGGGGACAACCTCACCGCGACCTTCTCCCGCGGCCTCGTCGACCACCAGGTCTTCGTCATCGACGTGGCCGCCGGCGACGACATCCCGCGCAAGGGAGGACCCGGCATCACCACCGCCGATCTCCTCGTGGTCAACAAGACCGACCTGGCCCCGTACGTCGGGGTCGACCTGGACGCCATGGCGGCCGACTCCCGCAGGCAGCGCAAGGACCTGCCGTTCGTCTTCACCAGCCTGACGGCGGCCGACGGGGTCCGCCCGGTCGCCGACTGGGTCACCGAGTGCCTCGCCGCCCGGCACCCCGGAGCCACCCGGTGAGGGACGCCGCACCGCCGCCGGCCCTCCACCCCGTCGTTCCTCACGCCGACGGCCCCGCCCACCCGGCGGGCGTCCGCGCCGCCGCCCGGCTGCGAGCCACCCACAACGGCCGCGCCACGACGGTCCCTCTCCTGCACAGCGACGGACCCTTCCACCTGCGCCGGCTCCGGCCCCGGGGAGAGCGGGCGCGGGTCTGCGTGCTGGGCGCGATGAGCGCGCCCCTCGGCGGAGACCGGCTCGCGCTCGACATCACCGCCGAGGCACGCACCCGGCTGGAGGTGACCACGGCCGCCGCCACCATCGCGCTGCGCGGCCCCACCGCCGACCCCGCCACCTACGACGTACGGCTCACCGCCGGCGAGGACGCCTCCCTGCGCTGGCTGCCCCAGCCGTTGATCAGCACCCGGGGCAGCACCGTGCACCAGACGTACCGGGTGGAACTCGCCGGCAGTTCCCGGCTGCTCCTGCGCGAGGAACAGCTCCTCGGACGCACCGCGGAGCCACCGGGCCGTCTGTCCACGCGGCTGACCGTGCGGCGCGACGGCCGGCCGATCCTCGACCAGCACACCGTCTACGGCGCCCCGACGCCGGCCTGGGACGGGCCCGCCGTGCTGGGCGGCCACCGCGCGACCGGCCAGCTCCTCCTCGTCGGCCCCGGTCTGGAGGCGCCCCCGGAGCCCGTCCTCCTCGGCGACCCGGCGGGGGGACACTGCGTCCTGGTGCCGCTCGCCGACGGTCCGGCCCTGCTCGCCACCGCTGTCGCCCCGACCCCCGCCCGGCTGCGCCGCCTGCTCGACGAGGCCCTCGCCCGGGTGCCCGGCGCGGAGACATAGCCGGGGACGGCCCGGCACACCGCGGCGGAAGACGCGACGGCCCGGGCCACCACCGGCGGCGCCGGGGGAACCGTGTCCCGGCCCGCCGGACGCCGCCCGCGTCCGGGGTCCCCCCGTCGGCCCAGCAGGAGGCGCCCGCCCGGGTGAGGGCGCCGAGGATGCCTTATGGGGCCTGCCCAGGGGTATCCGGTGGGCCGTAGCGCCGGATGGCGCAGCGCGTGTGTCGGCCCGCGTGGCGCGGGGTACCCGCCGTCGGTCGATGCCGCCCCTGTCCGAGTGCTGATCGCCCTGTGCGTGGCACTGCCCGTCGTGAGGATCGGAACCAAGTGAGCGAGAAGAAGACACCCGTGTCGGCCGCCGCGGAGAAGATCGTGGAGAAGGTGCAGGAAGCCGTCAACGGGCCGCAGGAGATTCCCGGCGCCCCGGGCCCGGAAGCCGCGTCCTTCGAGGAGCCGACCGAGGCCCGGGAGCCGCTCCCGCCCAAGCGCGACCAGCGCGGACCGGACACATACAGTCCCACCGGCCAGCCCACCGGAGCCCGGCAGGGCCGGATGGCCCAGGACGGCGCGTACCTCACCACCGCCCAGGGCGCGCGCCTGTACGACACGGACCACTCGCTGAAGGCGGGGCCCCGCGGCCCGGTGCTGCTCCAGGACCACCACCTGCGCGAGAAGATCACCCATTTCGACCACGAGCGCATCCCCGAGCGGGTGGTGCACGCCCGCGGTGCCGCCGCCCACGGGGTCTTCCGCAGCTACGGTTCCGCGGCGGGGATCACCAGGGCCGGCTTCCTGGCCGAGGGCGTCGAGACGCCGGTGTTCGTCCGCTTCTCCACGGTGCTGGGATCGCGCGGTTCGGCCGACACCGTGCGGGACACGCGCGGCTTCGCGACGAAGTTCTACACCGACGAGGGCGTCTTCGACCTGGTCGGCAACAACATCCCGGTGTTCTTCATCCAGGACGCGATCAAGTTCCCCGACGTGATCCACGCCGGCAAGCCGCACCCGGACCGGGAGATCCCGCAGGCGCAGAGCGCCCACGACACGTTCTGGGACTTCGTCACCCTCCACACCGAGGCGACGCACCACACGCTGTGGAACATGTCGGACCGCGGCATCCCGCGCTCCTACCGGATGATGGAGGGCTTCGGCGTCCACACCTTCCGGCTGGTCAACGCCGAGGGCGCCACCACCCTGGTGAAGTTCCACTGGAAGCCGAAGCTGGGCGTGCACTCGCAGGTGTGGGAGGAGGCGCAGATCACCGCGGGCGCCGACCCGGACTTCCACCGCCGCGACCTCGCCGACGCGATCGAGGCGGGCGCCTTCCCCCAGTGGGAGCTGGGCGTGCAGACCTTCCCGGACACCGAGGACCAGATGTTCGAGGGGATCGACCTGCTGGACCCGACGAAGATCGTGCCCGAGGAGCTGGCCCCGGTCCGCCCGATCGGCCTGATGACCCTCAACGCCAACCCGTCGAACTTCTTCGCCGAGACCGAGCAGGTCGCCTTCCACGTCGGCCACCTGGTCCCCGGCATCGACGTCACCAACGACCCGCTGCTGCAGGGGCGTCTCTTCTCCTACCTCGACACCCAGCTCAGCCGGCTGGGCGGACCCAACTTCGGGCAGTTGCCGATCAACCGCACGCACGCGCCCGTCAACGACATGCTGCGGGACGGCATGCACCAGACCGCGGTGCACCGCGGTCTGGTGCATGCCGTCCCGCAGCATGTCCCCCACGGAGCGCGAGCACATCGTCGACGCCTACACCTTCGAGCTCGGCAAGTGCTGGGAGCAGGCCGTCAAGGAGCGGGGGCTGCAGGTGCTCGCCAACATCGACGCGGACCTCTGCCGGCAGGTCGCGGCCGGCCTGGGCCTTCCGGCCCCCGAACCGACCGTCCCCCCGGCCGCGGTCGAGCCGAGCCCCGCGCTGTCCCAGATCGGCGAGCGGTGGCCGGTCGACGGCCGGATCGTCGGCATCGTCAGCGACGGCACGGAGGACCTGGACGGGGTGCGGGAGACGCGCCGCGCGGTCCTCGACGCCGGCATGGTCCCGC
>NZ_LIRG01000020.1 GCF_001419695.1 Streptomyces prasinopilosus | reverse complement strand
CTCGTACGGCGGGCCGGAGGACCTCCGGCCCGCCGTACGAGATGGGAACGTGGGTTGCCCAAGTCTGCCCGCAAGCAGGAGAGGGATCCCGAGGGGCGGATGCCCCTCGCGGAGCACCTTCGCGAGCTCCGCAACCGGCTCGCGAAAGCGCTGCTGGCCATCGTCCTGGTGACGATCGGCGCGGCCTTCTTCTACAACGACATCATCAACTTCTTCACCGAACCGGTGCTCAAGTCGGTCGGCTGCGGCTACTCCTTCGAGGAACTCGCCGCCACCCCCCGTGCCGAGGGCCCCTGCGCGCAGATCACCATCAACGGCCTGATCACGCCGTTCACCCTGGCGCTGAAGGTCTCGCTGATGGCCGGTGTCGTGCTGGCCTCGCCGGTCTGGCTGTACCAGCTGTGGTTGTTCATCGCCCCCGGCCTGCACCGGCACGAGAAGAAGTATGCCTACGCGTTCGTCGCCACCGGCTTCCCGCTCTTCCTCGGCGGCGCCTACTTCGCCTACCGGGTGCTGCCCACGACGGCGAAGGTGCTCATCGAGTTCACGCCGGTCAACGTCGACAACCTGCTGCCGCTGGACGACCTGCTCGACCTCGTCACGCGCATGGTGATCGTCTTCGGGCTCTCCTTCGAGCTGCCGCTGCTGCTGATCATGCTCAACTTCACCGGAGCGCTGACCGGCAAGCGCATGCTCGGCTGGTGGCGCGGCATGATCATGGGCATCACGCTGTTCGCGGCCCTGGCCACGCCGAGCACCGACCCGCTGACCATGATGGCCCTCGCCGGGCCGATCTGGGTCCTGTACTTCGGCGCGGTCGGCGTCTCCCTGCTCAACGACCGCCGCAAGCGCCGTCTGGAGGCCATGGGCCCCGCCGACGACGAGGCCTCCGACCTCGACCTCACCCCCGAGGACATCGGCGAGGCCGAACCCGTGTCGGCCAGGCGGGCCCTGCCCGAGCAGGCGAGCACGGACCGGGTCAACGGTTATGACGACGTGACCTGAACACCGGGCCGCGGCTCGTAGGGTCACGGGGTGACCAGCGAGATCACCCTCTTCGTCAACCCCACCGCGGGACGCGGCCGGGGCGCCCGGGCGGCGCTGCCGGCCGCCTCCGCGTTGCGCGCGGCCGGTTTCCCGGTGCGGACCGTGCTCGGCGAGGACGCCGCGGACGCGCTCACCCGCGCACGCGACGCCGTGGAGCGGGGCACCGGAGCCCTGGTGGCCGTCGGCGGGGACGGCATGGCGAACCTGGCCCTGCGGGCCGTCGTCGGCACCGGCACCCCGTTCGGCCTGATCGCCGTCGGCAGCGGCAACGACTTCGCCCGCTCGCTCGGCATGCCGCTGAGGGAACCGGCCGCCGCCGGCCGGATGATCGCCGACGCCCTCAAGTGCGGACGGGTGCGTGACATCGACCTCGGGCGGGTGGGCGACCGCTGGTTCGGCACCGTCCTCGCCTCCGGCTTCGACTCCCGGGTCAACGACCGCGGCAACCGGATGCGGCTGCCCGCCGGGCGCTTCAGGTACGACCTCGCCGTGGTCGCCGAACTCGCGGCCCTGCGTCCGGTCCCGTACCGGATCACCCTCGACGGCGGCGACGTCCGCGAGGTCGAGGCGACGCTGGTCGCCGTCGGCAACGGGGCCTCGTACGGCGGCGGCATGCGGATCTGCCCGGGTGCCGACCTCACCGACGGGCTGTTCGACGTCACGGTGGTCGGCGCCTGCGGGCGGGCCACCCTGCTGCGGGTCCTTCCTACCGTGTACCGCGGAACGCACGTCGGGCGGCCCGAGGTGAGCGTGCTGCGGGCGTCGCGGGTGGAGCTGGCCGCCGAGGGGGTCACCGGGTACGCGGACGGGGAACCGCTCGGACCCCTGCCGCTGACCGCGCGCTGTGTGCGCGGCGCGGTGCGGGTCGTGGGCCCCTGAGCCGGGCGGAACCGCCCCTGAGCTGGGCGGACCGGGGGCCGGCGGGGACGGATCCGCATAATGATCGTCCTGTTGTCGGTGCGGCCCGGTACGCTCGAAAGCACGATGACAGAGGATCTCTCACCGGCCGAGCGGTACGCGGCAGCACGCAGGCGCGCTGCCGAGCAGGCCACCGCACTCGCCTCCTTCCGCGAGATGTACGACTTCGGCCTCGACCCCTTCCAGATCGAGGCGTGCCAGGCGCTCGAAGCGGGGAAGGGTGTGCTGGTGGCCGCGCCCACCGGCTCGGGCAAGACGATCGTCGGCGAGTTCGCCGTCCACCTGGCACTCCAGCAGGGCAAGAAGTGTTTCTACACGACGCCCATCAAGGCGCTGTCGAACCAGAAGTACGCCGACCTGTGCCGCCGCTACGGCAGCGACAAGGTCGGCCTGCTCACCGGTGACAACAGCGTCAACTCCGGCGCCCCCGTGGTCGTGATGACCACCGAGGTGCTGCGGAACATGCTGTACGCGGGCTCGCAGACGCTGCTCGGCCTCGGATACGTGGTCATGGACGAGGTGCACTACCTCTCCGACCGCTTCCGGGGCGCCGTCTGGGAGGAAGTGATCATCCACCTCCCCGAGTCGGTGACCCTGGTCTCCCTCTCGGCGACGGTGTCGAACGCGGAGGAGTTCGGCGACTGGCTGGACACCGTCCGCGGCCACACCGAGGTCATCGTCTCCGAGCACCGGCCCGTGCCGCTGTTCCAGCACGTCCTCGCCGGACGCCGGATCTACGACCTGTTCGAGGAGGGTGAGGGCCGGAAGAAGGCCGTCAACCCCGACCTCACGCGGATGGCCCGGATGGAGGCGACCCGCCCCTCGTGGGGCGACAGGCGCCGCGGCCGGAACATGCGGGAGGCGGACCGGGAGCGGGAGCGCAGACAGCGCACGCGGGTCTGGACACCGGGCCGGCCCGAGGTCATCGAGCGGCTCGACGCCCAGGGCCTGCTGCCCGCCATCACCTTCATCTTCAGCCGCGCCGCCTGCGAGGCGGCCGTCCAGCAGTGCCTGTACGCGGGGCTGCGGCTCAACGACGACCAGGCGAGGGAGGAGGTCCGCGCCCTCGTCGAGGAACGCACCGCCTCCATCCCCACCGAGGACCTGCACGTCCTCGGCTACTACGAGTGGCTGGAGGGGCTGGAGCGCGGCATCGCGGCCCACCACGCGGGCATGCTGCCGACGTTCAAGGAGGTCGTCGAGGAGCTGTTCGTCCGCGGCCTGGTCAAGGCGGTCTTCGCGACCGAGACCCTCGCCCTGGGCATCAACATGCCCGCCCGCTCGGTGGTGCTGGAGAAGCTGGTCAAGTGGAACGGCGAGCAGCACGCCGACATCACCCCCGGCGAGTACACCCAGCTGACCGGCCGGGCCGGCCGGCGCGGCATCGACGTCGAGGGCCACGCGGTCGTGCTGTGGCAGCGCGGCATGAACCCCGAGCACCTCGCGGGGCTGGCCGGCACCCGCACCTATCCGCTGCGCTCCAGCTTCAGGCCGTCGTACAACATGGCGGTCAACCTCGTCGAGCAGTTCGGCCGGCACCGCTCGCGCGAGCTGCTGGAGACGTCGTTCGCCCAGTTCCAGGCGGACCGTTCGGTGGTCGGCATCTCACGGCAGGTGCAGCGCAACGAGGAGGGCCTCGAGGGCTACCAGGCCTCCATGACCTGCCACCTCGGGGACTTCGAGGAGTACGCGAAGCTGCGCCGCGACCTGAAGGACCGGGAGACGGAGCTGGCCCGCCAGGGCGCGGCGCAGCGGCGCGCCGAGTCGGCCGTCGCCCTGGAGAAGCTCAAGCCCGGCGACATCATCCACGTACCCGCCGGCAAGTACGCCGGGCTGGCCCTGGTGCTGGACCCGGGGCTGCCCGCGGGCCGTGCGGGCGGACACCGCGGCGTCGAGTACCACGACGGGCCGCGCCCCCTGGTGCTGACCGCGGAGCGGCAGGTCAAGCGGCTGGCGTCGATCGACTTCCCGATGCCCGTCGAGGCACTGGAGCGGATGCGGATCCCGAAGTCGTTCAACGCGCGCTCGCCGCAGTCCCGCCGCGACCTGGCCTCCGCGCTGCGGACCAAGGCCGGGCACATCGAGCCGGATCGGCACCGCAAGCGGCGTTCCCAGGCGGCCGACGACCGGGAGATCGCCCGGCTGCGCAAGGCGATCCGGGCCCACCCGTGCCACGGCTGCGACGACCGCGAGGACCACGCCCGCTGGGCCGAGCGCTACCACCGGCTGCGGCGGGACACCAAGCAGCTGGAGCGGCGCATCGAGGGCCGGACGAACACCATCGCCCGCACCTTCGACCGCATCGTCGCCCTGCTGACCGAGCTGGACTACCTGCGCGGCGACGAGGTCACCGCACACGGCAAGCGGCTCGCCCGGCTGTACGGCGAACTCGACCTGCTGGCCAGTGAATGCCTGCGCGAGGGCGTCTGGGAGCGGCTGAACCCGGCCGAACTCGCCGCCTGCGTCTCGGCGCTGGTGTATGAGGCCCGGGTCAGCGACGACGCGGCGATGCCCAAGGTGCCCTCCGGCGGGGCGAAGGCCGCGCTCGGCGAGATGGTCCGCATCTGGGGGCGGCTGGACGCCCTGGAGGAGGACTTCCGCATCACCCAGACCGAGGGCGTGGGCCAGCGCGAACCCGACCTCGGCTTCGCCTGGGCGGCCTACATGTGGGCGTCAGGCAAGGGCCTCGACGAGGTGCTGCGCGAGGTGGACATGCCGGCGGGGGACTTCGTGCGCTGGTGCAAGCAGGTCATCGACGTGCTCGGCCAGATCGCGGCCGCGGCACCGGCGGTGGAGGGCTCCACCGTCGCGAAGAACGCCCGCAAGGCGGTGGACGGACTGCTGCGCGGGGTGGTGGCCTACTCCTCCGTGGGCTGACCGGCCCGGGGCCGGTCAGCCCACGGAG
>NZ_LIRG01000002.1 GCF_001419695.1 Streptomyces prasinopilosus | reverse complement strand
CGGCGGCCGAGGCCCGCAGCGCGCACGTCCTCGAGGCCGGGCTGCGGGCCTCGGCCGCCGACCAGCGCGTCTTCGACGACTTCGTCGAACTCGGTCTCGCCCGGGGCCGGCTCACCCCCGCCGTCGCGCTCGGCCTCGGCCGGGCGTTCGTCGCCTGCCTCCGTCCGTCCGGCCGGCCTCAGGAGCCAGCATGAGCATGCGCGTCCTCAGCGTCCGCGGCGTCCTGCCCGAGCACCGCCACCGGCAGGAGGAGATCACCGAGTCCTTCGCCACCACGCTGGTCGAGGGCACGCTCGAGCGCGGCGTCGTCGAGCGGTTCCACCGCAACGTGTGCGTCGAGACCCGGCACAGCGTGCTCCCGCTGGAGAGCTACGCCCGGCTCGGGGACTTCGGCCGGGCGAACGACGTCTTCATCCGGGCCGGCGTCGAGCTCGGCGGGCGCGCGGTCGTCGACGCGCTCAAGGACGCCGGCCTCACGCCGAGCGACGTCGACTACATCGTGTCGTGCACGGTGACCGGTCTGGCCGTCCCCACGCTCGAGGCCCGCGTCGCGGCGCAGATCGGGCTCCGCCCCGACGTGGTGCGCCTGCCTCTGGTCGGCCTCGGCTGCGTCGCCGGCGCGGCCGGCATCGCGCGCCTGCACGACCTGCTGCGCGGCCGGCCGGACGGGGTCGCGGTGCTGATGTCGGTCGAGCTGTGCTCGCTCACGCTGCAGCGCGAGGACACCTCGCTGGCCAACCTCGTGGCGAGCGGCCTGTTCGGGGACGGCGCCGCAGCGGTGGTCGCCGTCGGTGCCGAGCATCCGCTCGCGCGCTTCGAGCACCCCGCCCGTCCCGAGGTGCTCGCCTCGCGCAGCCGCCTCTACCCCGACACGGAGCGCACGATGGGCTGGGACGTGGGGCCCGGCGGGTTCAGGATCGTCCTCGACTCCTCGATTCCCGACCTGGTGCGCCGGTACGTCGGCGACGACGTGCGCGGCTTCCTCGCCGACCACCGCCTGAGCGGCGACGACCTCGGCTGGTACGTCGCGCACCCCGGCGGCCCCAAGGTCCTCGAGGCCCTGCAGGAAGCCCTCGAGGTCGAGCGGGACGCCCTGGCCGTGACCTGGGACTCGCTGCGCCGCATCGGCAACCTGTCCTCCGCCTCGGTGCTGCACGTCCTGGCGGACACCCTCACCGACCGCCCACCGCGGCCCGGCTCCCACGGGCTCATGCTCGCCATGGGCCCGGGCTTTTGCTGCGAACTCGTCCTCCTGCGCGCCCCGGGGGAGAGATGACCGGCCAGGTCCTGTTCACCGTCCTGGTCTCGGCCGTCGCTCTGGAGCGGGTCGCCGAGCTGGCCGTCTCCCGCCGCAACACCCACTGGAGCCTTGCACGGGGCGGCGTGGAGTCCGGGCGGGGCCACTACCCGTTCATGGTGGTGCTGCACACGGGCCTGCTCGTCGGCGCCCTCGTGGAGGTGTGGGTGCGCCGGCCGGACGCCGTATGGGTCCTCGCCTGGACCATGCTCGCCCTGGTCGCGGCCGCGCAGGCGCTGCGCTGGTGGTGCATCGCCACCCTGGGCCGGCAGTGGAACACCCGGGTGATCATCGTGCCCGGTGCTCCGCGCGTGACCGGCGGCCCCTACCGCCGGCTGTCGCACCCGAACTACGTCGCCGTCGCCGTCGAAGGGCTCGCGCTCCCGCTGGTGCACTCGGCCTGGGTCACGGCGCTCGTGTTCACCGTGCTGAACGGGTTCCTGCTCGCCACCCGCATCCGCACCGAGGACACCGCCCTGGCGCGGCCGGCCTGAGGGGGGCACGCATGGACCTGCTCGTCGTGGGCGGGGGACCCGCAGGTCTCGCCACGGCCCTGCACGCGGCCCGGGCGGGGCTCGAAGCGGCCGTCTGGGAACAGCGCGCCGGCCCCCTCGACAAGGCGTGCGGCGAAGGGCTGATGCCGGGCGCCGTCGCCGAGCTGACAGCACTGGGCGTCCACCCGCCGGGCTACGACCTGCGCGGCATCCGGTACGTAGCCGGGGCGCACCGGGCCGACGCCGCCTTCCGGGCGGGCCCGGGGCGCGGGGTGCGGCGCACCGTGCTGCACGCGGCGCTGCGCGAGGCGGTGCTGGCCGCGGGGGTGCGGGTCGAGCAGCGCGCCGTGCGCCGTGTCGAGCAGGACGAGGACGGTGTGGTGGCCGACGGCACCCGTGCCCGCCACCTCGTCGCGGCCGACGGCCTGCACTCGCCGATCCGCCGGGCCCTGGGGCTGCACCGGCCGCGCCGGGCCCCCCGGCGACACGGGCTGCGGCGCCACTACGTGCTCGCCCCCTGGAGCGACCACGTCGAGGTGCACTGGGCCCGTGACGCGGAGGCCTACGTGACCCCGGTGTCCGACAGCCTCGTGGGCGTCGCGGTGCTCACCGCCGGCCGGGGACCCTACGACGGCCACCTCGCCGCCTTCCCCGAGTTGCGGGAGCGGCTGGCCGGAGCCGAAAGCGCCACACCGGTGCGCGGGGCGGGCCCGCTGCGCCAGGACGCGAGCGCGCGCACCGCCGGCCGGGTGCTGCTGGTGGGTGATGCGGCCGGCTACGTCGACGCGCTGACCGGCGAGGGCATCGCGCTGGCGCTCGCGCAGGCGCCGGCGGCGGTGCGGGCCGTCGTCGACGGCGACCCGGCGGCCTACGAACGGGAGTGGCGCCGCCTCACCCGGCGCTACCGCCGGCTGACTCGCGCGCTGCTCGGCGCGACGAGGGTGCCCCCGCTGCGCGCGGCGCTGGTGCCCGCGGCGCAGCGGCTGCCGCGGTTGTTCTCCGCCGCCGTCGACGCGCTGGCGCGCCCGCCGGGGACGTGACCCGGCGGGCCCCGGGCACTGCCGGGCACTGCCGGGCACGGCGGCCTCGCTCCGGTCCGCGGCCCTCGAGGCCGCCCCCGCCCCCGCAGCACCGCGTGCGGGCACAGCGGACGGGCACCCCCCACCGGCACGGTGCCTGCGCGCCGGGCCGGGGCGCGGGACACGGCCCCGCGGGCGGCGGGAGGCCGCGTGCGTCGGCTTCTCCGCCAAAGAAAACCTCCGGGGCCCGGAGGGCAGGGGGGCACATCGTGACCGTTTCCGCTTCCGCCGCGAGAGGCACCGTCGCGTCGGCCGGCCGGCTGGGATGATCTCCGCGTCGGGCACGGCGCAGGGGGGCGTCCGCCGTCGTTCACGGTGCTCCCGCGGGCTGCTCGTCCCGCTCCGCGACGAAGATGCAGAACGGGTGGCCCTCGGGGTCCCGGTAGACGCGGAAGCGTTCCTCGTCGTCGGGATCCGGCCGGTCCCGGTCGCTGAGCAGGCTGCCGCCGAGGGCGAGCACGCGCTCGTGCTGGTTTTGCAGTTCCTCCAACGAGGCGACGCTCAGGTCGAGGTGCATCTGCTGGGGCACCGGGCCGTCGGGCCAGTCGGGTTCACGCAGGCGCTCCACCTGCTGGAAGGCGAGCTGCGGTCCGCCGTCGGGATTGCGCAGGACGAGCCAGTCCCCACCGTGCTCGTCCGGCTGACCGGCCGGGGGCGGCTCGTCCCCCTCTGCGTAGTCGAGCCCCAGCAGGGACCGGTAGAACTCGGCGAGTTCACGGGCGTCGGTGCTGTCGAGCACGGTCTGCACCAGCCGGATGCGGCTTGCGTCATGGGTCATGGGCTCCAGGTGCCCGGTCCGGCTCCGCCCGAACGGCCCGCTCGGGAAAGCACTGCCGGCGGACAACGCACAAGTCACTCGACCCCGGCCCCGGCGTCGACGAGCTCGGTCCGCTCCGAGCGCCTGTTCCCGACCTCTGTGCCGGCGGGTCGAAAGGGTGTCGCCGGTGGGCCGGCACGCCTGGGCCGCTACCGGACGAGGTGGCTCTCGATGTGGTCGATCACCGCTGACACGGCCTGCCGGTAGGCGGTGCTCGAGCGGCGTACCTGGGACAGCAGCATGCCGCCCTGGACGGCGGCCAGCAAAGCGGTGGCGAGGGCGGCGGTGTCAGCGTGCTCGCTCAGCTCGCCGCGTGCCTGCATGCGTGCCAGTCCCGACCTGATGGGTTCTTCCCACCGGTCGAAGGCGGAGACGAGTCTGGCCCGTGCCGACTGGTCGCTGTCGGCGAGTTCGCCGGCGAGCGAGCCGATCTCGCAGCCGCCTTCGCATCCCCTGGCGTCCTGCCGGCTCCCTGCCGTGTCGCACCACGCGCGCAGGGCCTCGATGCTGTCCAGGCTGTCCAGCAGCGGACGCTGCCGGGCGAGCTGGGCGTCCGTCTGATGGTCGATGACCGCCAGGACCAGGCCCTGCTTGTCGCCGAAGTAGTGGTAGATCTGCGACGCGCTGACCCCGGCGGCCGCCTGGATGTCCGGGATGCTCGTGCCTCCCGCGCCGCGGTGGAACATCAGTTCCGCAGCGGTCTCGATGATGCGTTCGCGGGTCCTGCGGCCGCCCTCGGTGAGCCGCTGCTCCTTCGGCTCTTCGGCCTTTCCTGGTGCGCTCATGTGCCCACGCTACCCAAGTTGGAATTGACATTCCAATCACGTGCCCCCGATGATCCTGGAAAGGTCATTCCACACCGGACGGCCGTTCCCCAGGACAGATGAGAGTGCCATGCCCCTCGACCCGCAGATCGAGACCCTGCTCCAGCACGTGGCCGCAGAAGGCGGACCGGCGCCCGAGACCCTGACGGTGGCGCAGAACCGCGCGTTCGGGCGCGCCTTCGGCGCCCTGGCCGGCGCTCCCGTACCGGTCGCCGACGTCCGGGACACCGCGGCCGTGGCCGACGGCCGCACCATACCCGTGCGCCTCTACCGGCCCGTCACCGAGCCGAACACCGGACCGCTGCCCGTGACGCTCTTCTTCCACGGCGGGGGATGGGTCTTCGGCGACCTGGACACCCAGGACAACATCGCCCGCACCGTGGCCGTCCGCTCCCGAACGATCGTGGTCTCCGTCGACTACCGGCTGGCACCCGAACACCGCTTCCCGGCCGCGGTCGACGACGCCTATGCCGCACTGACCTGGGTCGCGGACAACGCCGCCGGCTTCGGGGGCGACGGGAAACGCATCGCCGTGTTCGGCGAGAGCGCCGGCGGCAACCTCGCCGCGGTTCTCGCACAGGAGTCCCTGCGCCGCGGGGGACCGCGCATCACGCTCCAGGTGCTCGCCTACCCGGCGGTCGACCGGTTCGACGACAGCCCCTCGATGTACGAGAACATGGCGGGCCCGGTCCTCTCCCGTTCCTACCTCGAGTGGTTCTGGGGCGCCTACCTCAGCACCCCGGACCAGGGCGCCGACCCGCGGGTCTCACCGGCGCGCTCCGACGAACTGGCCGGACTCGCCCCCGCCGTCATCGCCACCGCCGAGAACGACCCCCTGCGCGACCAGGGCGACCACTACGCCAGCAAGCTGGCCGGCGCCGGCGTGCCCGTCCAGCACCTCCCGATCGAGGGAGCCGTTCACGGCTTCCTCTCGTTCACCGGCTCGGTGCAACTCTCCCGGGACGTACTGAACCAACTCGCGGACGCCGTGGCCACGGCCTTCCACCGACCCGGCCCGCGCGACGCCGTCAGCCGCCGAACCCCTGCCGCACGCAAGCAGGACAGCGACCACCACCGTGCCGAGAAGCCGTACCTCAACCGCCCACGGAACATCCAAGCCGAACAGGTGCCCCACCTCGATGACCTTCCGGCGATCGGCACACGAAGGCAGGACCCCCGGCAGCTCGGAGGTACGAACCGAACCGAGCAGCACCCGAAGCCCCCGAACTGAGCAACTGAGCAACTGAGCCGCACGGTCAGCCCAAGCCTCTGCGTTCACGACGCACCTTCGGGGCGAGGGCCGTGCCAGTCCAGGCACAGGACGACGGCGTCGTCCCCCACATGGCCTTTGCAGGCTTCGCTGACCGCGTCGGCCACGGCACGAACGGCCTCGCGGGGATGCTCGCGGGCGGTGTCGCGAAGGAAGGCGGACAGGACGCGGTAGTGCCGCTGCCAGTCGAGCGGCCACGCGCAGTTCCAGTCCGGGTCGATCGCCGCCAGCTACTGCGCGCGCGCCTTCGCACGCTTCGGGTCCTTGCCCAGGCCGCCCTTCCGTCGGAGGTTGGCCATGTGCCGCCCGATAGGCACCATCGTCCCGCCCTCGCCCCACACCGCGTCCTGACGCGGCGCGAGGTGCCCCATAGCCCGCCGGCAGGACCGCAGCGCGGCGAGCTTGGCCTCCCACGCTTCCTCGCCGGGCTCCCAGACCGTCCCGGCCTCCGGCACATCCAGCAGGGTCTTGCGCCGGTCCTCCGGCTCTCCGGCCCGTAGCGCCTTCCGCTGATGGCGCACCCCTCGCCCGAGGGGGAAGTCCTGGGTGACGCCGACCTCTACCTCGGTGTCGTAGGGAACTGCGTAGAGACCGGTGATCTTGTTCTCCCCGCGCCACCGGAGCGGAGCCCGGTAGCCCTCGAGCCAAACCAGGGACTCGGGCCGGTAGACCCGGGCGCGCAGGAAGGCCGCGATGGTCGCCGCGTCGCGCGGGCTGGAGAAGTGCAGCAGGGCCGCTTCGACGGCCTGCACGTCGTCCTCCTGCCCCTCACCATCGCCCTCACCGCCAACCCTGACGATCCGCCCCTCTGCGCCGCGCCGGACACGCACCTTGCGCTTCCCGCCCGTGAGCGCCCGGGAGGCAAGCTGCTCGACCAGACGTTCATCATGCGAGCGCAGGCCCTGGAGGACCGCTGCAAGAGGGCGGAACGAGGCACTGGCGACCATGTCGGCCGGATCCTCGCCGGGCTCCAGGAACACCGGCACGATGATCCTGGCCACCTTGGTACTGCCGTCCTCGTTGAGCCGGAGCGCGCGGCCGATGTTCTGCACGATCTCTACTTGGGAGCCGCGGGTGTCGGCGAAGCAGACGGCCTCCACGCCTCGCTCACCGGTGATGTCCACGCCCTCCCCGAGCACGCGACAACCTGCCAGGAACGCCCGGTGCACCCGCCGGCCCGCGGCATCGACCCCGTTGGCGAACTGACGCAACACCTCACGCCGCTCGGATACCAGATGATCGCCGCACAACCACGCCGACCACACCCGGTCCGGAGGCTGGCCCGGCTCACTTGTCTGAGGGGAACGAGGCGGTGAGGTAGGTGGTCAGCTGTCCTGGTGCGTCTTCCTGGAGGAGGTGGCCGGCATCCTCGATCCAGTGCAGCTCGGCGTGCGGGATGTGCTCGTGCAGCCATTCGGCGTACTCCGCGGGGAGGATGCGGTCCTCTCGACCCCAGATGATGCGGACCGGAAGCGACATGCCGCCCAGCAGGTGTTCGTACGCGGCGGTGTCCGCCTGCTTGATCTGGCTGTACTGGCGGTAGAACGCGGCCTGCCCCGCGGCTCCCCGCCAAGGCGCGAGGAACGCTTCAAGGACCCCCGGCCGCAAGCCGACATGCGTCGCGTGCCGCAGGTGGCTGGCGACCAGCGCTTCGTGCGCGTAGTCCGGAAGCTGCTGGAAGACTCCCGGGTGCTCCAGGATGAGCCGGAAAAGCCCCCGTTCCCACTGTCCGCCGCTCACCGCGTCGAAGAGGGTCAGGTCCCGGTAGCTCCTCTCCTCCAGCAGCAGTGTCCGCAGTGCCACGGCCCCACCGATGTCGTGGGCGACGACGCTGGGGCGGGACAGTCCCCAGTGGTCGAGGAGCCGGGCGAAGTTCCTCGCGTGAGCCGCCAGGCTGAGGTCCTGGGCCTCGCCCTGATCCGACCGGCCGAAGCCGAGATGGTCGAAGACGAAGACCGTGCGGGTACGGGCGAGCGCTGGAGCGATGTCCCGCCAGAGGAAGGAGGAATATGGGGTGCCGTGCACCAGCACGACCGGATCCCCGCTGCCCAACATCCTCCACCGCAGCATTCCGTCAGGCGTCTCGAATTTTTCGCCCAGTGTCCAGTCCACCGGTCTCCTCTTTCTTACGGCATGACCAGCACCTTCACCAAGACCATTCCGATGCTGCCCTGGCAGGAGGTCCAGTGTCTCCCGAACCCATCAACTTTGGGTGGGAAACGCCTGCTCTGGAGCGAAGCGTTCGCCGCTGGGACTGGTCTTCCACCGCAGACGCCGGGCGCTGTGCCGAAGTCATCGCCACCTCGGCTCTTCGAGCGTATGGTGCTATCGTCTTTAGTACCATGTTGCTGAGGCTGAACACTGCGGACAATCGCCCCCTGCATGAGCAGGTGGCGGGTGCGATCCGACGTGCCATTGCTGAGGGGGAGTGTGAGCCGGGTGACCGGCTTCCCCCAGCACGGGACCTCTCCCAGGCGCTGGGAATCAACGTGAATACGGTGCTGCGCGGTCTTCGAGCGCTACGTGACGAGGGAGTGCTGGAGTTCCGGCGCGGCAGAGGCGTGACGGTGGCCCATGGGGCGGCTGAACGCTCGGCGTTGCTGGATCGCGTCCGTGATGTCGTGGCCGACGCGGCGCGCCTCGGATACAGCAGGAACGATCTCATCGACATGATCAGGGGGATTTCGTGACCGGCCGTGCGGGACGCAGGAGCGCTGCGGCGTGGGGTGTCACCGGCTGGGTGTTAGGGATCCTGGCGCTGCTGGTGGCGCTGCCGCTTGTCGCCGGTGGCCGGCTTCCTGACCGGCTGGCGACGCACTGGGACGCCGGCTCGGGCAAGCCCGATAGTTCCATGCCTTTGTGGGCCGCGTCGCTCTTCCCGGCGCTGATCTGGGGGGTGGCAGCGGCGCTTGTGGCACTGGTGTGGTGGCGGGCCCGTGTCACTTCAAGCGGCGGAGTAGGGGGGTGGGTCGGCGCGACGCTCGGGTCCGGGGGTGTGATGCTCGTGGGCGGCCAGGCGTCCATCGTGCGGGCGAATCTAGACCACGCGGACTGGCGCGAGGCGGACTCGGTGACGGTCTCTGTCGTCGTGACGCTCGTAGCGGCTGTCGGCGTGGGCGCGGCCGCCTTGCTGGCCAGTCGCCGCACTCCGGCCGCGGTGCCGACAGGAGGCGGACCGACCATGGAGATTCCCGCAGGAGAGCGCTTCGTGTGGCTCTCCCGCACGTCCAACCCCTGGCTCCATGCGACAGCCGCCGTGACAGGTGTCGTAGCAGTGGCCGCCGTCGTGGCGGGACTGGGGGGTTTGATGGGGGCTGAGGCTGCACTGCTGGCCGGGCCGTTCGCTCTGGCCTCTGTCCTGGTGCTCGGCTTCGCCTCGGTGCAGGCACGGGTCAGTGAGCGAGGTCTGGAGGTGGCCTTCGGGCCGCTGGGCTGGCCGGCGCGACGTTGGGCGGCCGATGACATTGCCTCTGCCCGCGTCGAGACGCGTACGCCTTCCCAGGTCGGTGGCTGGGGATACCGGCTGAGCGGGCTGGGCACAACTGTGATGCTGCGCAGCGGTGAGTGTCTGGTAACCCGCACCCACAATGGCAAAAACTTTGCGGTCAGTGTCGATGATGCCGAGCGCGGAGCTGCCCTCCTCAACTCCTTGAACGTTCAACGTTCAAGTTGACAGCCGGTCCTGGCCAGGTGATCCCCCGCACCCGGCCAGGACTCTTTCTGAACGAATCGCCCCTACCCCGCTCTCTAGGAGCTGTCCGGGCGATCATGTGACCGCCCCGTGCCTGGGTCGTTGTTGTGGGCATGGGGCGGGGTGATCTGACGGATGCCGAGTGGGAACGGTTGCGGCCGTTCCTGCCGGTGAGCAATGGACGTTGTGGCCGGTGGCGGGACCATCGACAGGTGATCGACGGGATCTTGCACCGGGTGCGGACCGGGGTGCAGTGGCGGGATCTTCCCGAGCGCTTCGGCCCGTGGAAGACGGTGTATGAACGCCACTGGCTATGGTCGGCCGACGGGACGTGGGAGCGTCTGCTGCAGCAGGTCCAGGCCGCCGTCGATGCCGCGGGCGAGATCGACTGGGACATCTCGGTGGACTCCACCATCGTGCGGGCCCATCAGCGTGCGGCCGGTGCCCGGACGGAACCGCCGCCGACGCCCGCGTCAAAAGGGGCCGAAGCGGCAGAACACCAGGGCGAAACACCGTGGCAGAGCCTGCTCGCCCGACTGGTGGAGGTGGTGCAGGAGGTGAGGGCCTGGGCCGCTCGCGGGGCGGGTTCACCAGCAAACTCCACCTGAGCGCGGACGGCCGCTGCCGCCCGCTCTCCCTGGTCGTCACCGGCGGACAGCGGGCGGACTGCACCCAGTTCCAGACGGTGCTGGAAAAGATCCGCGTTCCGCGGGTCGGTCCGGGTCGGCCGCGCACGAAGCCCGACAGCGTCGCGGCCGACAAGGGTTACAGCAACGGCCCCTGCCGTAAGTACCTGCGGCGCCGTGGCATCCGGCACACGATCCCGGAGAAGACCGACAGCCAGGCCGCCCGCCTGCGCAAAGGCTCGCGCGGCGGACGGCCACCGGGCTTCGACGAGGAGCGCTACAAAAAGCGCAACACCGCCGAACGGGCGATCAACAGACTGAAGCAGTCCCGGGCCGTGGCCACTCGCTACGACAAGCGCGGCTACGTCTTCCTCGGCACCGCCACCACCGCGGCCCTGCTCATCTGGCTTCGGAGTTGAGCCCTGATTTCACAAAGCGACTGGCCGATACGCCAGGGCCTGATCGACCACCTCATCAGCCGAAAGCTCCCGCTCCGGCGGCCAGAAGATCAAGTCCCTGACATGTCCGGACGGGCACGCCAGGGCTCTGTCCAGCCTGTCCAGCCAGCCGTCCACCTCGTCGTCCGAGGCGTAGTCCGCGTCCATGATCCGCTGCACGAGCGCGACCGCCTCCGCGCGACGCATCTCCCCAGCACTCATCAGGTCCCTCCACCGAATCACCCTAACGAGATCCTTGATCGCCCGGATAACTCCTAGCCGGTGCACTCGGGGTCCTGAAGCGCTCGACGGCAGGCATCCAGTAGCGCCCTGTACACCCCACGCAACCTCCGAGCTGCTGTTCTCCTCGGTGGAGGGCGTGCCCGTGGAGTTGGTCGAGTTGGCCGACGCGGTCGTCCGGGCCGAGGCACAGAGCATTGCTGTCTCAGCCCTCTATGATCTCAGCCGAATGCTGACCAGTTGAAGCGAGGAACGGTGCCAGCGAATCATCAGGATAGGCGGACCAGGTTACGGCTCACTCATAGGAATGCTCGAAGCCATCCCCCCCACGTCAGGCCCCGGGAAAGGGTCATACCGTCCGAGCCTCCCGCCCCTCAGTTGACCCGCTGGGAACGCCTCAAGGCCGCAGACTGGGTCAAGTGGGGAACTCTAGGGGCTGCCCTCGTGGCCGCAATCAGCCTCATCGCTACCGCTATCTCGACTTACTACGGGGCGGCGGTGGCGCGAGACCAGCTGAAGCAGTCACAGGAAGACTCCCGCAAAGAGGACCGGCTGCAAGCCACGCGCGTGGCGTTCTGGACTGAATCGGACGGCAGGGAACTCATTATTGCAAACAGGTCGCTCGATCCGATCACCGTAAACGGGGTGTACTTCACCGCACACGGCTTTGACGAAAACGGCGTGAATCTGTACTTGGCGTATGACCTCCCTTTGTATGCCATGCCCCCGTGTATGCGGTACACGATTAAGGCCAAAGACCTGCGGCAAAGCAAGACCAAATTTCTTCCCAAAGATGCCTGGCTTCGGCCCTGGTGGCTTCGCTTTGGGGATAACAGCGCCGAGTTTTGGGTGAGAGACAACCTAGGAAGGATCTTCTCTCCAGGAGAGGACGCTCTCCCCGAGAACTACACCGAGTACTTCGACGGTTTTCAGCTAAATGCGAAAACATACAAGGAAGTCGTCGGTGTGGCGCAAGACGGCCTCGACCTCCATCCCGCACCACTGAAGGACTGCGCCCCACCAAAGTAGCGGTGGCCGTAGATCGTGACCTTTGCTGGGCGGGGCCGGTGCCAAGACGGGTGCGGACACCGTTGAGCATCGTGAGTTGCATGGACTGACGAAGAGACGGTGGCCGCAGGTCACAGCATAAATCCAGGCCAGTGGTGGGAGGCGTTCGAGGTGGCCATGGGCCGCATCGCGGGTCGATTCGCCCAGGTCGAACCCCGCCCGCCAGGCGGGCGAGGCTACCGAACCTCTTGCCGCCCTTCGCGCCGCGCAACCACCCTTACAGCGCGGCCAGCTCCTGCGCCCCTGTTGGCGGGCGAGCCCAAGGGGCTGGTCGAGGACGCTCATCCGCGGCCGCCGGTGGTGAGCGCGGCGAGCAGCCGGCCCATGCGGCCGGGGATCAGGAGCAGACAGGCGACCGAGGCGAGCGCGCTCAGGACAGCGGGGACCGGATGTTCCAGGACGGCGAGGACGGTCACTGCGGTGATCGCGGTGATGACGACGGCGCTCGGAGTCGGACGGCGGCGGGGACGGGCTCGGCGGGCATGACGGCGCCTCCAGGCGTGGGATGCGGCCGGCCGGGCCGAGAGTTCGTCCGGCACGGTGGCTTCGTTCATCTCAAGGAACAGCGATTGTCGCCCGGTTCCGGAGTCAGTTGTCGATCTGCCAGCTCGTGGATGTCGACGAGAAATGACGGCACTGTCGAGTCCGCGAACGCGGGACGGCCCACTGCCCGTCAGGGCAGTGGGCCGTCGAAGCAGGTAGCGGCAGGTGTGAGACATATGCGGCCGATGTGGTGCTACTTAAGGATCTACAGACTCCATGTGTCCGCCTCGGGACTGCGCCGGTAGAAGACGTTCGGCTGAACCGGGTCGCAGGTCGCCAGCAGAATGTCTCCCTGGTCGAGCACAGCCGTCTGCTCGACTCGTGTGGAACGTCGCCTGCGGGTTCGAAGAACCTCGAGCCTGAGTGAGTGCGGGCCTGGAAGAAGAGGGACGAAGCGAACCGTTGTGATGGTGCTCCGATCCACGCTGCAGAACTGACGCTCGCCTTCCGTGACGGACACCAGGCACCACTTGGGTGACATGCTGCGGGGAGGGTCGCGCAGGTCCACCTGGATCAGCAGGCCGGTCCGGCCTCGCCGGCGGGCCCTGTGGATGAGGTAGCGAGAGCGCCACTTCAACCGGCCGTCGAAGACACTGTTCACCTGCACCGCAACGTCTCCCACGCTTCCCTCGCCTGCTAGCCGGTCAAGTCACCGACCGCCCAGGCTGGCACGGACGCGCTGGAACCAGAAGTGCCCCGACCGGCAGCGTGACCCGACAGAATCCTGCCGGGAACAGCGGTGTCGAGCCTGCTGGAGTCAGCCGGTCTTGGCAGGCTCTTCGGTCCGTGCCCGGGTGCTGGCGAGGCGGTAGGAGTCGGTCCCGGTCTCGATGATGGTGCCGTTGAGGGTCAGGCGGTCCACGATGGCCGCGCAGAGACGTGGGTCGACGGGCATGGAGGATTCGCAGGCTGCGGCGGGAGAGGGCGAGTCCGGGAAGGACCCCGCGCCGTCCGTCGACGTGGAGCGTGAGGCCGAGCGAGTGGAAGCCGCGCTGGGACTGGCCGGGCACCAGGAACTGCCGTCCCTGGCCCTCCCGGCCGCCGGGGCGCAGTTCCCGGCCGGGCTGGCCCGACTCGCGGCCGGCGCGCAGGGCCGGGAGCGGCTGCGGCTGATGTTCGCGGAACACCCCGGGCTGCCGCTGTGGCTGGAGCGCCGCGTGCAGGGCCAGGAGATCATGGCGGCCCTGGAACTGGAGCACGGGATGGAGGCGCCGCACCCCACGGCCGTGGAGGAAGCAGCGCGCGCCGCCAGCAGCCCCCGGCTGGCCGTCTTCCGCCGCAGATGGGCGGCCGAGCGCCGCCGCGACTACGACGAGCTGCAGGCGTACTTGGCCTCGCCCACGCACACCGCGGCCAGCGACCAGACCCTCGCCGCGATGATGGATGCCTTCGACCAGCAGCGGCGCCGGTAACCGCCCCACCGGCCGAGGTCCGGGCCCGGCCTCTCATCGACGGCACCGCCCTTACCGTCACGGTGACCCGCGGCGACGACCAGCCGGCCCAGACCCCGCCGCCCCTCGGGGCCCGGTAACGGGTGTGAGTGGTCGGGGTACAGGAAATCCCGGTGAGGGCGATCATGGTGGGCTAGCACCCCGGCCGGGGCTCCGCTGGGGTTCGAGGGAAGGTTGCCGGGCGGGTATCGGTCCTTCCGGCGGCCGTGCGGCACCTGGAGGCCGCGACGGTGGACGACGCGCTCGATCGACTGCATGCGCTGATGGCCACCAAGCTGTTGGCGAAGGCCGGGCGGATGGGCAACGACGCGAAGCTCAAGGCCCTGCCGCAGCTGAGAAAGGCGGCGGAGAAGGTCGCCGTAGCGGTCGATGTGCTGCTGGCGACGCCGCCCGCGACGGAGAGCGGCGAGATGGTCTGCGTGGTGGACGCGGGGTCGGCGATCGAGGAGGTCGTTCCGCGTGAGCAGCTGACCGAGGCGTTCGTCGCGAGCGCCGCAGTGGTCCCGGACCCCGACGGGGACGACGGCGCGGAGTGGCGGGCCGAAACCATCTCATTGCCTTATGTATTCAATCCGCTACTTAAGGTAAGTCTTCTGGGGGCGAGTCTGCCACCAGGCAGAGCCGCCCCCTATGCCTGGAGGTACGTATGGCCATCACCAGCCTCACCGTCCTGGAGAACGACCAGGCACCGCCGCCCGGCTGGGAGAAGATCGACGTCGACCTCAACGAGGGAGCCGATGGCGAGTACCTCTACTTCGCCTACGAGGGGGACGGCTCCAAGCAGCCCATCACCGACATCTACTTCCTCATCGGCCGGGAGCAGCCCACGCCCTCCGGCTACGAGAAGATCAACGTCGACCTCAACAAGGGGGCGGATGGCGCCTACATCTACGCAACGTTCACTCGGGCGAGCGGAGATGCCGTGCAGGACCTTGAGGTCATCACCTCCACAGGTCCCTCCGTTGCCCCTCCGCCCGGGTTCAAGCGGATCGACGTCGACCTCAACCGGGGCGCCGACGGCAGGTACATCTACCTCTGTTACCGCACCTGATCACAGCAAAGACACGGTCTGTCAGCAGCCCGCCTGGGGCTCTCGGCTCCTGGTCGGCAACCTGAGAGTGGGCAACACGATTGGCTGTGCACCGGTCGTGGGACGGTTCCGGAAAGGGCCGCCCCACGCTCGAAGGCAGCAGACCGCGGTGTAGGCCTCGGACTCCTGTCTCGACACCAGGTGCAAAGTAGGTGCGTCTCCGCTGGTCACGGCTGCGGCCTTGCGTCGCTGGTCTGCGGGCGCGTCCCAGCTGCCAGCTCGGCGTGGGCTGAGGCGATCCGCTCGGCGAGAGTGGCGCCGGCGAACATGGCGAGCGGGAGCACGTTGTCACGGACGAGCTTCGCGTCGGTGCCAGCCTTCTGAAGCCGGTCGGCCCTCTGCCGCCACGCCGCATCCAGTCCACGGGTGAGCTGGGCCAGGTGCTGGTCGGCGTCCTCGGCCAGGGACAGGCCCGCCAGTACCTCCGGGCGCATCGCCTCCCACCTGGACCCGTCCAGCAGCCTCGCGCGCGGGCCGGCCCACAGGTTCGACGGGGCGGCGGACACCTCGCGTCGGTGCAGGGCGCGGTGCAGCCGCTCCAGCACGCACACCACGTACGCGTCCCGGTCGGCCGCCCCCCCCCGCGGCAGCTTGGTGTGGGAGAACAGCGCCCGCTTCCACATGGCGGGCACCAACTCGGCGTCGACCTCGATGGGCAGCAGCGGCCGGTCCTTGGCCCTGCGGCGCGAGAGCGCGGGCGGACGGCGTACCGCCTTGAGGATGCGCCGCCCGGCGGGGGCGAAGCCCAGCGCGTCCGACTCGCCCAGCAGGGACAGGAAGGGGCGCACGGTGTTGTAGCGCAGGGCCATCCTCTCGCGCATCGCCGCCTCGATCGAGCCGTCGTCCTCCTGTACCAGGGCCTCGACGGTCGCGACCGCGCCAGCCACCGCCGTACGCGGCACCGCCTCCTCCACCGCCGCCCACAGCGCGGCGACATCCAGGACCGCGACGCCGCCCGCGACGTGCTCTGGCGCCTGCACCTCACCCAGCCGCAGATCACCCAGGTCTGGGCCGACCGCGGCTACGCCGGCGAACTCGTGCACTGGGCCCGCGATCGCCTCTGGATCAGCCTGCGCATCGTCTCCCGGCCCAAGGCCACCAAGGGCTTCGTCGTCCTGCCCCGCCGTTGGAAAGTCGAACGCGCGATCGGGTGGTGCATGAACACCCGCCGCAACGCACGCGACTACGAACGCCTGCCCCAGCACTCCGAAGCCCCCCTGAACTGGGCACTCATCACCATGATGCCCCGGCGCCTGACTCGGCGAGGGCCCCGTACCGACACCTGGGCAAAAGTGATCCCCCAGTCACCCTGACGTCAGCAATCGCGAACGGGTTCAAGGAATTCCAGCCGGTTGCCCAGCTTGTCGAAGGCATAGAAGCGGTTGTGCCCGGGGAAGTTGTCGTCCCAGGTGACGCCGACTCCGTTGTCCTCCAGTCGCTTGGCGAGCGCGTGGATCGAGGTCACAAGGATGCCTGGATGCGCCTTCCTGCTCGGGTGGAAGTCCTCTTCAACACCCAGGTGAACCTCCAGGTCACCACCCCGGAACCAGCACCCTCCGCGAGCTGCCAGCACGGGCGGCTTCTCGAGTTCTGTCATACCGAGAACGCCTCCCCAGAACTCGCGGCAGCGGTCTTCTGCGCCTGGAGGGATCGCGAGCTGTACGTGGTGCAGGCCGCCTAATGCGTATCCGTGCGTTTCCTGAGCCACATCTTCTCCCCTGCTAGAAATCTTGACGTCAAGATAATGAGAGTTGAGCGGTCCTGGCAAGAGCACGGACCTGGCAGAGGAGGTGCGGTGAACGCGAAGCTGATCGAGGCCCAGTCCGAGGTCCCGATCGTGCAGTTCTGGGGCGACGGGCTGCTGGCCTCGGTCGACGGACTGCGGTTCGTCGTCCCCGTCCGCACGATCAGCGCGGCGCCCTCGCCGAAGTACTTCGGGTTCAAGCGCGGCATCACCTGGCTCAACGCCGTCAACGACCAGGTCGCGGGCATCGGGCAGATGGTCGTCCCGGGCACGCCGCGCGACTCCCTGCACATCCTGGACGCGCTGCTGAACCTGGACGGCGGGGTGAAGCCGGAGATGGTGGCCACCGACAACGCCTCGTACTCCGACATCGTGTTCGGTATCTTCAAGATCCTGGGCTACAACTTCAGCCCCCGCTTCAAGGACCTGGACGACCAGAGGTTCTGGCGGGCGGCGATGCCCGGGGTGGAGACGGGGACCTACGGGGTGCTGGAGCCGCTCGCCCGCAACCGGGTCAATCTGAAGAGGATCGAGACGTGGTGGCCGGACATGCTCCGGGTCGCGGGCTCCCTGGTCACCAACCAGGTCCGTGCCTATGACCTGCTGCGGATGTTCGGCCGCGAGGGCCACCCCACGCCGCTGGGTCAGGCGTTCGCGGAGTACGGGCGGATCGCCAAGACCGAGCACCTGATGCGGATGGTCGACCCGGTGGATGACACCTACCGACGGCAGATGAACCGCCAGCTCACCGTGCAGGAGTCCCGGCACAAGCTGGCCCGGGACGTGTGCCACGGCAAGCGCGGCACCATCCACCAGGCGTACCGGGACGGGATGGAGGACCAGCTCGGCGCGCTCGGCCTGGTCCTCAACGCCATCGTGCTGTGGACGACGAAGTACATCGACGCCGCCATCGCCCAGCTCCGCGCCGAGGGCCACGAGCTGCGGGACGAGGACATTGCCCGGCTCTCCCCGCTCAAGCACCGCAACCTCAACGTGCTCGGCCGCTACAGTTTCACCGCCTCCACCCCGGCCGCCGGCGCCCTGCGCCCGCTGCGCGATCCGGAGACGCCGGAATTCGACGACGACGAGGACGGCACCGGCTAAGGGGCGTCCGGCGATCAGCGTCCCGCGAGGTCGGGACAGGCCGACGGTGGGCAGTCCGCGTGCACCCAACAATCAAGTTGCGGAACACTGTGCCGATGAGCCCCTCAGCTTCTCAGACATCGCAGCAGGAACGGGCCCTTCGACATGTCGCAGAACTGGCGTCGGGTCCTTCGATGGACTTGGCGCTGCGGGTGACCTTGAACTTCCATCCGGACCGTCTGTTGCGCGCCAAGCCGATCCTGGACGCCATGGCTGAGGACGGCACCTACCGCTCCCAGTTCGTCACAGGGACCAGCAACGGTGGACTGACCGCGCATCCAGGAGGCGATCGGTGGCGCTGGGAGAGCCGGATCTTCGGCGGGGCCTACGACGAAGGGACCGCGGATGAACGGCCTGTCTACGGGGCGTTAAACTTCCGTCGCAATCCGGTCGGCGCGGCGCCGCGGTTCGGGTCCGCCCACTTCCGGCTGACTGCCGAAACGCTCGCGCGGACCACGTTCTGCTACCCGGATAGTTTCCTCGAACCTTCAGATTTCGGTGTCGCGGCCCGCATGGGGCTCATTGAACTTGCCCTGGCCGACCATCAGGACGAGCTCGACGACTACATCGAGGCGCAGGTGCACGGGCCCGTCCGGCTGCGCGGGCATGTGGAGGCGCTGGTCCTGGACCCCTGCTACCGAGATACGACAGTCGAGGCCGCGGCTGTGCGTACTGGCTGCCCAGTGGAGTGGCACCCAGGCTTCCGACTCAAGATCGAGGAACTCCGCCGTCATCCCGGCTACCGCGGCCAGGAGTACGTCGACTTGGCCACGCAGATTGCGGTCGATGGAGTGCTCGATCCTCGGATCGTCGGAAATGCTGCATGTGCCGACCGCTACGACCCACAGGCCGTCAAGAAGGTGTGGCACTACCTGGCGCGATTCGGGGCACCCTCGAAGGTCACTGGCAGGCCGGCGACTCCGGAACCGACGGAGGGAGCTGTACTCGATAGCCTTTGTTGAGGCGGTCAACGGTGTGATGGCCCTTGACATCCGCACGCCATGCGTAGCTCCGGGTGGCGATCGTCACCCACGGTGATTCTCATAAACGTTCATCTGTGAGAGTTCTGCGAGAGCCCCCGGAGTGATCACGTTTCCGCAAATCGCCATTCGCAAAAGTCCTCTCGAAACCCGCATGTTGTGCCAGGCACTTCTGAGAGGCTGTCCGCATGGATTTCACGCCCGATCGGGCCGCATTGGCGGTAGAACGTCACGACTGCCCGAACTGTGACGCGCCCGCCGGCTCCGCCTGCCGCACCCGCGGCGGGAAGACCGCCGCGAAGTACCACACCCCCCGCTTCGTCCTCGTCCCCGCACTCCGCGAGGAACTCGAAGTCCTCGTCCCCGCCGACCGCCACCCCGGGCGCGCGTGGAAGCAGGGCCCGGCGCCTGCCGTCGTACCCGCGCCCCGCACCGAGCGCCCTGTCCGCATCGGGTACGCCAGGACGTCGACCGCGCGGCAGGAGCTGGCGAGCCAGCTCGAAGCCCTCCACCGCGCGGAGTGCCACAAGGTCTTCGAGGAGCAGATCAGCACCCGGGTCAAGGTGCGGCCCGAGCTGGAGAAGGCGCTCGCGCTGGCCCACCAGTTCAAGGAGGCCGCCCCCGAGACGCCCGTCATCCTCACCGTGCACGAGCTCAAGCGCCTGGCAAGGAACGCGGCCGAGCTGATGACGCTGTCCGCCGAGCTCCAGGCCGGCGGCATCCAGCTCGAACTCCTCACCGGCCCGCTCACCGGCATCTACGACCCCAACGGCATGGGCGCCATGTTCTTCGCCGTCCTCGCCGTCGCCGGGCAGATCGAGCGCAACTACATCCGGGAAAAGACCCTCGAAGGCCAGGTCATCGCCGCGTCCAAGGGCAACCACGGCGGACGCCCGAAGGTCATCGACGACGACATGCTCACCTTCGCCGTCGCGCTCAAGGACAAGGGCGTCCCCGTCCCCGAGATCGCGAAGAAGCTGATCATCAAGACCGGGAAGAACGCGGGCAAGCACCCGTCGGTCGCCTCGCTCTACCGGTCGCTCGCCGAAGCTGAGGCCACTGCGGCGGACGACGGCCTGCCCCTGCGGCCCAAGCCCGTACGCATCCGCCGGCCCGAGGAACCACTCACTCCCGAGGAGATCGACCTCCGCGAACGGCTCCAGGCCCAGCCCCACCCGAACGCCGAGCTGCGGTAGTCCCGCCCATGACCTGCCTCGATCCCATGATCACTGGCTTAGCGTTAACCGCTGTACCGCTGTGCCCCAAAGCCGTGAACCTCGGGGATCCAGTCCAGAGGCTGGCACAGCTCGCCGCGGCGGCGGGCGTCCTCGAGGAAGGCGAGCGCGGTCTCGGTCACGGTCAGCGTATGGCCGGCCTTCAGCCGCACCGCGGTCGGATCGGACACGGTCCGAGACGGCCGGTGCCCGCGTAGCTCGGGCCACTCGCAGGCGAGCTGCACGCCGTAGGCGGTCGGGGCCCGGGTCCGCCCGGCCTGCGGCAGGGTGACGCAGTCGACCAGCCCCTCCTGCCGGAGCCAGGCCAGCCGCCGCCGGGTCTGCTCGATCCGCACCCCGGGCGCGATCACCCAGTGCATCTGCTCCGTAGTGGCCATCCGGTACTGCGCCAGCACACCCAGCGCCAGCCGATCACCACGGATCCGCTCACCTCCCCTCCGGTGCGGCACCGGCTTGCCCGGCACCGCGCGTACCGGTCACAGCAACAGCCGGCGACCACAGACCCGACCACGAAGGCCCGACCACGGTCACGAAGCGACAACACTGCCGTGGACCAGGCCCACATCCACGCCGACAACCCGACCGACAACGGTCCGCACCGCCTGCAGTGCCCATCCCTGAATCCGCAGCTCACCCGCTGATCCTGCCGTGGTCGGCAGGCGGACATCCCCTCTACGCCCCCGACTCCACGCCCCACGGCAAGGAAAAAAGAGAAGTGGGTGGGTGGGACAGGCCCCGGGCGGCGGGCGAAGGGGATCGGACGCCGCCGGTGTCCCTCGCGCGCGACGGCGGAGCCGCGCGCGAAGCCAGGCAGACAAGTCTGCCGCTGAGGTCAACTTGCCACCGGCAAACGGCCCGTGGCTGCCTCTGACGCCGTGTAAGTTGGTCACTGCTTCCCAGAGCGAACCTTCGGAGGGACCGCGCCTGGCGGGTCCTCGGGCCCGGGGTCCGGCAGCAAGATGCTGGTCCCACTACCCTGAAGGGGACACGATGGGAAGGCACAAACGGCCAAGGTCGGTGAACTGGAAGAGGGTGCGTAGAAGCATCCGACTCTGGATGGCGCCTACTGCGGCCACGGCGTTCTGGCTGGGGCAGATGATCCACACGTGGATCTGGCCCTGCACGTGACGCCGCCTCCAGCTCCCTTCAGCTGAGCTGGAGACGACGCCAGAACGCGGGCACGGGGCTCTCGTCGTAGCAGGACGGGGGCCCCGATGCTTTTACAGAGCCTGCAACAAAGGCTGCAATCTCACTCTAACGCAACCGCAGTTGCGTACGCAGGTGCGTACGCAACTGCGATCGCAACCTGCGTCCATATGGCCGCCGTCTCGGCGCCGCTACGCCGCCGCCCACTCCAGTCCGAGGCCGGCGAGCGCGGCTGTCCAGGAGCAGTGTTTGTGATCAGGAGCGGGTGCTCTGGCCTGGGTTGATCAGTTTGGTGTGTGGCTATGGTCAGACGGTGCTGGTGCTTCGGTAGCCGTGGCGAGCGTGGAAGCTGGTCCTGGGCTGTGGGGCTGATCTGCAGGTTTGTCAGGTAGCGGGCCGTGGTGATCAGGTCGGGTCATCTCCACTGCGCTCGGTGTATTTCCGCCGATCGTTGGTATGCGGCGGTGCTTGGACGAGCGGCCCGCTTTTGAGGGCCGGGACATGGCCAGCGGGCTTGGGGTTGGGCATGTGCCCTGGCAGGGCAGTGGTTCGTTATGCCGAGGCGACGCGGCGTGGGCCTGGTGCGCGTACGGCGGGCAGGTCGTCTCTGTCCTGGTCGCCGGTGAGTGCGTCGGCTGGCAGGCGACGGTAGTGGTGCAGCAGAGCGGCTACCTGCTCGGGTTCGACGTCTGCGGCGGCGACGAGGGCGGCTAGGAGTTCTGCGCGGGAGGTGCGTTCGCCGGCTGCGGCAGCTGCGCGGACCAGGATGTTTAGTCTGCGGTCGACGTCCTCGGGCCAGAGCACCGAGGTCTGGCGTCGTCGCTGCTGGTGTAGCAACTCCATAGCGCTCCCTCAGTGACAGGCGACATATATCGAATATATATTGCGGCTCATGGTGACGCTGCTGCAAGACCGTCAGGTTCCTCCGCGAGACGGCTCGGTGCCGGCAACGGTGCGGATAGGCGGGCGGGAACTTCAGCCGACACCGGTGTTCGACACCTACTGGCGTTTCGCCTCGGCCCGGCAGGCTGTATATGAGGCTCGTCTGGCCGGGCGGACCCAGCCGTGGACTGATGATCCGATTCTGGCTGGGCACCGGTTCACGAACTGTTACCGCGCCGCCGACCGGGTGAGTCAGGCTGTGATCAGCGACGTGATCTACCAGGGCCCGCAGGAGTGGGAGGAGGTGTTCTTCCGCACCCTGCTGTTCAAGATCTTCAACAAGGAGTCCACCTGGGAGCTGCTGTCCCGCGAGGTGGGGGAGGTGCGCTGGGAGACGTACGACTATGGAGCCTACGACCGGGTGCTGTCAGCCGCGTTCGCCAAGGGGGAGCGCTTGTACTCGGCTGCCTACATCGTGCCCCCGCCGCAGCTGGGGGAGGAGCGCAAGCATCGCAACCACCTGCGGCTGCTGGAGATGATGATGACTTCCGGCGCGCCCGAGCGCGTCGTTGGGGCGGCCACGATGCGCGAGGCCTACGAGGTGCTCCTCGGTTACCCGACGCTCGGCCCTTTCCTCGCCTATCAGTTCATCATTGATCTCAACTACGCCCCGCACCTTGGATTCTCGGAGATGGACTTCGTTGTGCCAGGCCCTGGTGCGCGTGACGGCATCCGCAAGTGCTTCGGCCCTGCTGCCGACGGCATCGAGGCCGATGTCATCCGCTACATGGCCGACTCCCAGCAGGAGCATTTCAACCGCCTGCGGCTGCCCTTCGCCTGGCTGAAGGGACGACGGCCCCTGCAGCTGATCGACTGCCAGAACCTATTCTGCGAGGTCGACAAGTACGCGCGGGTGGCCCACCCGGACGTCGCCGGTATCAGTGGTCGCAGCCGTATCAAGCAGGCGTACCGGCAGGACGGAACACCGCTGCGGGCCTGGTTCCCGCCCAAGTGGGGCCTGAATTAGGCGTCGGCTGCTCGCTGTGCCGGATCAGGCACCAAGACCGAACAGCGGTGTGGTGAGAGAGTGCTGGAGGGCGCCGAGTTCAGACTTGGTGCAGTCCAGGCGGGCGCATCCGGCCATGACGGTCAGTGTTCCCGGCGTGAGCTGGGCGTGGTGGGCGACCCAGGCGCACAGGTGGCCCAGGGCGAGGTAGTTGCCGTAGGCGCGGTCGAACATGTAGTGGCTGCGGTAGTAGGCGGCCAGGTGCACGGTGTCGGTGGCGCTGTCGAGCTGGAAGGAGCAGTGGCTCAGGCAGGGAAAATCCAGCGTCTGGGTGTCCAGGGCCGTGGCCCTGATGACGGCCTCGGTCTCCGCCGTGGTCTGCGGCGGTTCTTCTTCCCATGCCTCGTCCTCGTCCGTGACATGGGCCGTGCCGGCCTCGTAGACGGCGCTCCACTTCGCCGAGGAGCGCAGCTTGTCCAGGCGCCGGATGACGCGGGCGAGCTGGTCGACCGGTTCCGGCTTCTCGGCGGTGCCCGGGTAGGCGATGAGCCGTCCGAAATAGGTACCGTGGGCGTTGCGCCTGACCTCGCGCAGCCGCGGATAGAAGGCGCGGTAGCGGTCGGTGAGCTCGTCGTGGGTGGTGCACGTGGCGGCGAGCTGAGCGGGGAAGAGCGTGTTGACGACCGTGTCGATGGGGTAGAGCGGCGGCTTGGTGCGGGCGGAACGCAGCCGGTCCAGTTCGGCGCGCAGATGCGGGTCTTCCTGCAGAGGGTTCGCAATGCGCACCACGGTGTGGAAGGCCCTTTTGCCTGGCATCTCGGACAGGCGGGAGCAGGCCTCCAGCCATGCACGGGAGACGTCCGGGGCGTCGACGGTGAACGTGTGCATAGGCTCGCTCCTTGATCGGCGGGGTGGGCGGGCGCCGTGCGGTGGTGTGGGTCGTCAGGCCCAGAAGTGGTCGGACCCTTCGCGGCCGGGGGTGCGCCGCAGGTCCACGCGGAACAGTTCTGTACTGTCGGTGCTGGCGGCCACGGTGCTGTCCACCGCCAGCTCCTGCGTCACCCACGCCGCACGGCCTTGTTCTGGTGCGGGTACCGAGTCCCGGAACGAGAGCTGGCCGGCGGTGTCCGGCGGGGTGCTGGTCAAGCCTGCGGGCAGATGGTCGTAGCGCGCCCCGGGGACGGTGAGCAGCAGGCAGTCGCCGGCGGTCACGTGCAGGGTGGCGGCGTGCGCGGCGGGCGTGAGTACGTGGATGTGTGCCTGCGGTCCGAGCGGCAGGCCACCGGCGAGTTCCGCTTTGAGGACGCCGGGGGAGTGCTTTAGCCACACGGCCTCGGTGGGCCGGTCGATCATCTTCAGCCGCACCAGATGGCGCACGGTGGTGGCGTAGGGGGTGCCCAGCCAGCGGGCCATCCGGTACACGTCCAGCGGGGACTCGGGGCGAGCGAGGCCGCAGCGGGCCAGGGCGACACGGGCGGCGGGGCGAGGCATCAGGAACCAGGAGGCGAAGGCCTCGGCCTCCCGCTCGTGCTGCGGCCATCCCTCGCCCCACCGGCCCGACGACTGCTCTTGGTGATCGATACTGGTGCCGTGGCCCATGCGGTGGTGGCCCAGCTCGTGAGCGGCGGTGTGCCGCATGCTCACCTCCTCCAGACCGGTGTTGACCAGGCACCCCAAAACGCCCTGGCTGCCGTCGATGTACAGCCCCAGCAGGCCGCCCAGCTTCTGCCCCATGACCTCCACGCCTGCTCGGCGCAGCGCGCCGAACACGTCGACGTAGTCGTCGACTGCGGCGGCGAGCGCCTCGTGGGCCTGTGCCGCCGCGATCATCGCGGCGCCGTGGGCACTGTTCCAGCTCACGCACCGCCCTCCGGCCCCTGAGGCGGGTGCAAGTCGCTCGCCTCCTCTTCCTCTGCTTGGCGGCGGGCCTGCAGATACTGGATGAACTTCGCCACCTCGATGCGGTCGCCCTCGCTCAGCGGCCGTGCGGTCCGCGGCAGTCCAGCGAGCGCGTGTTCCCCGGCGTCGGCTGCCTCCTCCTCGTCGAGGAAGTAGGACGTCGGTAGCCGGTACAGGCGGGCGAACTTCTGCAGCTCCATCACCTCCACCTTGCGCACACCGCGCTCGATGTCGCTGACTGCCGAACGGACGATGCCGGTGCGCTCGGCGACCTGCTGCTGGGACAGTCCCAGGTACTCGCGGGTGGCCTTCAGCCGCTGCCCCAGCCGGGCCCGCTGGTCGGTGTCGGTATCGATGTGGGACGGCGCCTTGCCGCTCATTGCTCGTGCTCCTTCGCCTGCATGGTGTCGTACACGGTCTCGGCGAACGCCCACACCGAACGCAGGGAGCGTCCGGCCTCGGCGTCGGCCGGGACGGACACCTCGAAATGCTGCTCGATGCGCGCCAGTATCTCCATGATCAGCACCGAGTCGACCGGCAAGTCCTGCCCTCGGGCGGCTAGTTCCTCGTACACGTCGTGGCTTGGCCTGTCCTGGTGCTTAGCCAGGAAATCGATCACGATGTCCACGATCTCCTGGACGCTGTGCGACGGCATGCTCTGCTAATGGCCCTTTCGCTCAACTCCGGGACAGGCGGCCCGGCCTGACCTACTGTAGAGCGATGTCGGGAAATCCGACAGACTTGTTGGAAGATCCTTCATGGGAGTGAGTGTGCATCTGGCCCGCTATCAGCAAGCAGCCCTCAAGACCCTGCAGCCCGCTGCCGAAGGCACCGACCCGGTTCTGATCCCCCTGCTCGGACTCGTCGGCGAGACCGGCTCCGTGGCCACCGCCTACAAAAAACGCCTGCGTGATGGCGCTGACGCCGGCCCGTCCAAACAGCAGCTACGCGAGGAGCTCGGCGACGTCCTGTGGTACACCGCCACCCTGGCCCACCTTCTCGGCCTCGACCTCGAAGACATCGCCGCCGCCAGCCTGGAAAAGACCAAAGACCGCTGGCGCGCCACCCCCGACGACCAACGCCCCCGCTTCGACGCCGACTACCCTCCTCACGAACAACTGCCCCGACAGACCACCGTCACCTTCACCCCCACCCTCCAGCCCGACGGCCGCACCGTCATCGCCCTCACCCGCGAAGACGGCACTCCGGCCGGCGACCCCCTCACCAGCGCCAGCCACATCGAGGACGATTACCGCTTCCACGACGCCTTCCACCTCGCTCATGCCGCCGTCCTGGGCTGGTCACCCGTCAGCCGCTTCCTCCTCGGCTGCAAACGCCGCAGCCGCCCCGGCATCGACGAAGCCGAAGACGGCGGCCGCGCCATCGCCATTGAGGAAGGCATCAGCGCCCTGGTCTTCTCCTACGCCAGCCGTCACCACTACTTCGAAAACGTCCGCCACGTCGACCACGAACTGCTCATCACCATCGACCACATGACCGCCCACCTCGAAGTCAGCGTGCTGCGCGCCGCCGACTGGGAGAAAGCGATCATGACCGGCTACGCCGCCTGGCGGCAGCTACGCAAGCATGGCGGCGGCCGCCTCGAGCTAGACCTCGACGCTCAGACACTGACTTTCATCGAACCCTGAGGTTGCCCCCAGGGCGGCCGACGCATGCCAGC
>NZ_LIRG01000199.1 GCF_001419695.1 Streptomyces prasinopilosus | reverse complement strand
CGGCCCCGGGGCCGATGCGGAGTTCGAACTCGCCGTCGTACTTCGTGTGCCCCGCGATGACGGCCATGTCGACCGCTTCGGAGGCCATCTCGCCCCGCACGATGAGCGGATCGCGGCGCAGATCGCGCATGAGCGCCACGCACATCATGATCATCACGACGACGAACGGGGCCGCCGCGAGGATCGTGAGGTTCTGCAGGCCGGTCAGCGCGTCGCCCTGGCCGCTGCCCACCAGCAGCATGATCGCGGCGACCGCCCCGGTGACCACGCCCCAGAACACCACCACCAGGCGTCCCGGTTCCAGCGCCCCCTTCTGCGAGAGCGTGCCCATCACGACCGAGGCCGCGTCGGCGCCCGAGACGAAGAAGATGCCGACGAGGATCATCACCAGAATGCTCGCGGCGGTGGCGACGGGGTACTGCTGGAGCACCGCGAACAGCTGGCCCTCGGCCGTCGACTCGTCGCCGAGCCGGCCCTGCTCCTGGAGCTTCATCGCGGAGCCGCCGAAGACCGCGAACCAGACCAGGCTGACCGTGCTGGGCACGAGGATGACCCCGCCGATGAACTGACGGATCGTACGGCCCCGGCTGATGCGGGCGATGAACATGCCGACGAACGGGGTCCAGGAGATCCACCACGCCCAGTAGAAGACGGTCCAGCTGCCCAGCCAGTCCGCCACTCCCTCGCCGGCGCTGGCCTCCGTGCGGCCGGCCAGCTGGGGCAGTTCGCCCAGGTAGCCGAAGACGGAGGTGGGCAGCAGGTCGAGGATGAGGATGGTGGGGCCGGCCACGAACACGAACAGGGCGAGCACCAGGGCCAGCACCATGTTGGTGTTGGACAGCCACTGGATGCCCTTCTCCACGCCCGACACCGCGGAGGCGACGAAGGCGACCGTGAGCACCGCGATGATGCTGACGAGCAGTCCCGTGCTCACCTCGTCCATCCACTCCAGCTCCTGCATGCCGGAGCCGATCTGCAGCGCGCCGAGCCCCAGGGAGGCCGCCGAGCCGAAGACGGTCGCCACGATGGCGAGGACGTCGATGACGCGCCCGGCGTTTCCGTTGGCGTGCTTCGACCCGATGAGCGGGGTGAAGACGGCGCTCACGGTCTGCCGGCGGCGCCGGCGGAAGGTGCTGTAGGCGATGGCGAGGCCGACCACGGCGTAGATCGCCCACGGGTGGAGCGTCCAGTGGAAGAGCGTGGTCGCCATGGCCAGTTCCATGCGCTCGCCCGAGTCGGCCGGATCGGTGCCGGGCGGCGCCGTGACGTAGTGCGCCAGCGGCTCGCTGACGCCGTAGAACATCAGGCCGATCCCCATGCCCGCGCTGAACATCATCGCGACCCACGACACGGTGCGGAACTCGGGTTCCTCGCCCTCGGCACCGAGGTGGATCTTCCCGTAACGGCTGATCGCGAGCCAGAGGGCGAAGACGACGAAGCCGGAGGCCGCCAGCATGAACGCCCAGCCGCCGTTGTGCATCAGCCCCGAGAGCGCGCTGCTCGAGACGTTCTCGAGCGAACCGGTGGCGGTGGCGCCCCAGACCACGAACGCGACGGTGAGAACCGCCGTGACACCGAAGACCACCCGGTCGGTCCGGGGGGTGCCCCGGCCCGCCAGGCCCGTCTCCGAGCCCGGCAGAGGGCCCGCCCTGTGGTCCTTGTCGCTGTGCTGGTCCTTCGTCACAGGCGGCGCCTTTCATCGAGCCGATGGAGCGGAAAATCGCTCCCCCAGCCATGGGCCTACCACCTTTGGCGCAAAACTCACCTCTTCAGCGGTCACGTTCCTGTCAACCGGCCCGGTCGGCCGCCGGGCGGACGACCGGCCGCGGGGGTCGCCGTCCGCCCGGGCCGACGACCGGCCGCGCGCGGGTCACCGGCCTCCGGGCGCACCCCCTCCTTCTCCCGGAACGCGCTGGACGGTGTGCGGGGGACGGACGCCGTCCCGGACGCCGGCGTCCGGCGCCGGCCCGGACCCGGCGGTGGCGCGGGCGAAGGCCGCGGTGCCGCCGGCGACCGGGACGCGCACGGAGGTGCGGGCGAGGTCGAGGGTGAGGGTGGGGGTGTCCGCAGGGGGGTCGATCAGGCCACGGTCCGTGCCCGCGACGATCAGGGCGAGACGGTGCCCCTCGGGGACGACGTGGTCGGTGGCGGCCAGGTCGAGGGTGAGGGTGTAGCGCTTGCCCGGGGTGAGCGGGGCGCTCTTGCCGTCCGGGCCGTGGTGGCCCAGGTCGGCCCAGCCCCGGCTGACGACCGTGTGACCGACGTCGGTGGTCCTGGCCCGGGTCTCCCGGTAGCAGGCGCTGTCGCCCTCGGTGCTCGCGCCCCAGCAGGTGCGGTCGGTGAGGGTGGTGATGCCCTCGCCCGCGGCGGCGTAGTCGCGGATGGTGTCGGGGCCGAGGTCGACGAGGACGGCGGACAGGTGTGCCGTGGGGGCGCTGGGGGTCACGGTGACGGTGGCCTCGGAGGCGCCGGACACCCGCAGGTCGCGGGAGAGGGGCCCGGTGACGAAGCCGGCCTTCTCCGGTGTCGACGTGTCGATGCGGGCGGCCCAGTCGGTCTCGCCGAGGCCCGGGTCGTCGGTGAACGTCGCGGTGCCGCGGCCCTTGCGCAGGCCCAGCGTGCCGGCCCCGTCCCCGTCGCCGCGGGCGGGGCGCAGGGTCGCGGCGCGGGTCTCGCGCGGCGGCCAGCTCTTCGAGGTGACCCAGTGGCCGGGGCGGCGTTCGATGTCGGCCACGGGCTCGCGGTCGATGCCGTTGTCGAGACCGAGGAGCTCGTGGTCGAACCAGCGGTGCAGGGTGGCGACCCATTCGGCGCGGCGGAAGTCGAACGGATCGACGTGCCCGGTCTGGGAGAGCCAGATCTTGCGGTCGACGCCGTTCCGCGCGAGGGCGTCCCACCACGGGCCGACGTGCTGCATCCGTACGTTGAGGTCCTGCATGCCGTGCACGAGGAAGACGCTGGCCCTCACCTTCTTCGCGGCGCGCACGTAGTCGCGTTCGGTCCACAGGGGTGTCGGGTCGCCGGTGCGCGGGGCGCCGTCGACGAGTTCGCGCTGGACCGCCCCGCACCGGGCGCGGGCGTCCGGGCTCTCCACGTAGTCCGACAGCCAGTCGGGGCCGGAGTCGTAGAGCGGGGCGCCCCGGCTGAAGTAGTAGTCGTACCAGGAGGAGATGGCGGCGATCGGCACGATCGTCTCGAGGCCCTCGACCCCGGTGGCGGCCACGCCGTTGGCGATGGTGCCGTCCCAGCTCTTGCCGATCATGCCGGTGCGGCCGTTGGTCCAGCCGGCGTCCGTCCGCTCGGCGCCGGTGCGGGTGGTGTAGGCGGTGCCGCGGCCGTTGAGCCAGTCGACGACGGCCTTCGCCGACCGGATGTCGGAGCGGCCGCCGACGTCCACGCAGCCGTCGGAGCGGTTGGTGCCGGCCAGGTCGACGCCGACGACGGCGTAGCCGCGCGGCACGAAGTAGTTGTCGTAGAACAGCGGCATCCGGACGACGTCGCCGTTCGCGTCGTACGTCTTGCGCTCGCTCTCGTTTCCGCGCCCGCAGCAGGAGTAGTACGGGCTGGCGTCCATGATGACGGGGACCTTCCGGCCCCGTCGCGCGGGTTCGGCGGGGCGGACGATGTCGACGGCGACCCGGTCGGTGCGTCCGTCGTCGTCCTCGTCGAGTCCGGTGTCCACCCAGACGGCCTCGCGGATCGCGTCGTCGTAGGAGTGGACGGGGCGGCTCTCGCGCGGTGGGGTGCCCGCCGCGGCCGCCGGCGCGGGGGCGAGCAGGGTGGCCGCCAGGGCGGCGACGGCCACCGTCACGAGCGGTCTCCAGGTCGTGAAGCGCGTGCGTATCGGCATGCGCGGACGGTACAGCGGTCAACTCGCGTGCAGAAGGGGGCGTCTGACGGATCGTGGGCGCCCGAGCGGTGCCGGGAAGCACCCGGCGCACGGGAGCGGGGCCCACGGGCCGGCCCCGGGGACGGGGCGGAGCGGCGGCGCGCGGAGGCCGTGCGGGCGCTCGGCCGCCGTGACCGTATCCGGTCACCGGTGACCGCGCCGGGCCGGCCGCCCGGTGACCGGCGGTGCGACGCGTGACCGCCCGCCTCCGGGCGGGAGCCTCGGAGCGGGAGCGGTGTCGCACTTTCGGTGAGACAGTAATACTGCTGTGCATGACGAGCGACACCGAGGAACCGGCCCTCACCATCGACGAACTGGCGGCACGGGCCGGGGTCACGGTGCGGACGGTCCGGTTCTACGGCAGCAAGGGGCTGCTCCCGCCGCCGGTGATCGGGCCGCGCCGCGTCGGCCACTACGGGCGGGAGCACCTGGCCCGGCTGGCGCTGATCGAGGAGCTGCAGCGGCAGGGCATGACGCTGGCGGCCATCG
Source organism: Streptomyces prasinopilosus (assembly GCF_001419695.1). Taxonomy (GTDB): domain Bacteria; phylum Actinomycetota; class Actinomycetes; order Streptomycetales; family Streptomycetaceae; genus Streptomyces; species Streptomyces prasinopilosus. Next base: position 2,913 of record NZ_LIRG01000199.1, on the reverse strand, counting down.
AGCGCTATCTGGGGCAGCTCCCGCCGGACCTGAGCGCGCGGGACCTGGCCATCCAGCGCGCGGTGGTGGCCTCCTGGGCGCCCGACGCGGTGGAGAGGGTGACGCGCGGGGAGCTGGAGCGGCGGGCGGGGCGGGTGCTGGACGACGAGGACCTGCGGCGGCTGGCGGCGCTGAACGTGCTCGAGCGGGACGGCGGGGACTTCCGGGTCGACGCGGGGCTGCTGCGGCTCGGCGTCGAACTGCTGGACGTACCGCTGACGCACGAGACGATCCTCGAGGCCCGTACGACGCTCACCGAGCACGCCCGCGCGGCCGCCCAGGAGCTGTCACGGCTGCTGCGGGACGCGGTGGCGGAGCGGGACCCGCGGGACGTGAAGTCGCTGTCGGCCCACATGCACCCGCTCGTGGTGCAGGCGCTGCTCACGGCCTTCCAGCGGTCGCTGCGCGAGGAGCTGCGGGAGTGGCTGGACGCCGGTGGGGGCGCGGGGCCGGCGGGGACGGGAGACTGACGCTCCCGTCCCGGCCGGGCGCACCGGAGGGTCAGCGGGCGTCCGTGAACACCTCTCCCCTCTCCGCCTTCTCCACCAGCAGGGCCGGCGGGGTGAAGCGCTCGCCGTAGCGTTCGGCGAGTTCGCGCGCCCGGTCGACGAAACCGGGCAGGCCGCCCTCGTAGCCGTTGACGTACTGCAGGACGCCGCCGGTCCAGCCCGGGAAGCCGATGCCGAGGATCGAGCCGATGTTGGCGTCGGCGACGGACGTCAGCACGCCCTCCTCCAGCAGCCGGACGGTGTCCAGCGCCTCGGAGAACAGCATGCGCTCCTGCATGTCGCGGAAGGGGATCTCGTGGCCCGGCTTCGTGAAGTGCTCGCGCAGGCCCGGCCACAGGCGGCCCCGCTTGCCGTCCTCGCCGTACTCGTAGAAGCCGGCGCCGCCGCTGCGGCCGGGGCGGCCGAACTCGTCGACCATGCGGTCGACGACCGCCTCGGCGGGGTGCGCGGTCCAGGTGCCGCCGGCCTCCTCGACGGCCCGCCTCGTCTCGTTGCGGATCCTGCGCGGCAGGGTGAGGGTGAGCTCGTCCATCAGGGAGAGCACCTTGGCCGGGTAGCCGGCCTGGGCGGCCGCCTGCTCCACGGAGGCGGGCTCGATGCCCTCGCCGACCATGGCGACGCCCTCGTTGATGAAGTGGCCGATGACCCGGGAGGTGAAGAAGCCCCGCGAGTCGTTGACGACGATGGGCGTCTTGTTGATCTGCCGGACCAGGTCGAAGGCGCGGGCGAGCGCCTCGTCCCCGGTCTGTCCGCCCTTGATGATCTCGACGAGCGGCATCTTGTCCACCGGTGAGAAGAAGTGCAGCCCGATGAAGTCGCTCTGGCGTTCGACCCCTTCGGCGAGGGCGGTGATGGGGAGGGTGGAGGTGTTGGAGCACAGCAGCGCGTCGGGGGCGACGACGTCCTGGATCTCCTGGAACACCTTGTGCTTGAGGGCGGTGTCCTCGAAGACGGCCTCGATGACCGCGTCGCAGCCCGCCAGGTCCTGGGCGTCCGCGGTGGGGGTGATCCGCGCGAGGAGCGCGTCGGCCTTCGCCTGGGTCGTCCGGCCCCGGGAGACGGCCTTGGCGCACAGTTTCTCGGAGTACGCCTTGCCCTGGGCGGCGGCTTGCGGGGTGACGTCCTTGAGGACGACGTCGATGCCCGCGCGGGCGCACGAGTAGGCGATGCCCGCGCCCATCATCCCGGCGCCCAGCACGGCCACCTTGGTCACGGTGCGGGAGGGCAGGTTCTGCGGCCGGTTGGCGCCCGCGTCGACGGCCCGCAGGTCGTAGAAGAACGCCTGGATCATGTTCTTCGAAGTCTGCTCGGTCAGCAGGTCGGTGAGGTAGCGGGCCTCGATGACGAACGCGGTGTCGATGTCGACCTGGGCGCCCTCGACGGCGGTGGCGAGGATGTTGCGCGGCGCCGGGTAGGGGGCGCCGGCCAGCTTCTTGCGGAGCACGGCCGGGAAGGCGGGCAGGCCGGCGGCGAACTCGGGGTGGGACGGGGTGCCGCCGGGGATGCGGTGGCCGGGCCGGTCCCAGGGCTGGGCGGACTCGGGGTGCGCGTCGATGAACGCGCGCGCCCTGGTGAGCAGTTCGGTCTGGTCGGCGGCGATCTCGTCGACCAGACCGGCGTCGAGCGCGGGAGCGGGAGCGTACTGCCTGCCCTCCAGGAGCACCTTCTGCAACGCGGCGGCGATCCCGAACATCCGCACCGTGCGGGTCACGCCACCGCCTCCGGGAAGCAGGCCGAACGTGACCTCGGGCAGCCCGACCCGGGCGGTGGGCCGGTCGAGGAGGACGCGGTGGTGGCAGGCGAGGGCTATCTCGTAACCGCCGCCCAGAGCGGTTCCGTTGAGGGCGGCCACGACGGGCACGCCCAGCGTCTCCAGTCTGCGCAGGGCGCGCTTGACGCGCATGCCCGCCTCGAAGGAGCGGTCGGCGGTCTCGGGGGTGACCGCGCGCAGGTCGCGCAGGTCTCCCCCGGCGAAGAAGGTGTCCTTCGCGGAGGCCACGATGACGCCCCTGAGGGTGTCGCCGCTGCCCTCCAGGCGCTCGACCACCGCGTCGAGGGAGTCGATGAAGGCCGCGTTCATGGTGTTCACCGGCCGGCCGGGATCGTCGAGGACCAGGGTGACGACGCCGGTGTCGTCCTGTTCCCAGCGGATGGTGGTGTTCTCGGTCATGAGGGAGTCTCCGTCGGAAGGGGGTGGGTCGCCGGGGTGTCAGAGGCGTTCGACGACGGTGGCGATGCCCATGCCGCCGCCCACGCACAGGGTGGCCAGGCCGTAGCGCTCGTCCCGGCGCTCCAGCTCGTCGACGAGGGTGCCCAGGATCATCGCGCCGGTCGCGCCCAGCGGGTGGCCGAGCGCGATCGCGCC
>NZ_LIRG01000198.1 GCF_001419695.1 Streptomyces prasinopilosus | reverse complement strand
ACCCGGTGCCCTATCGCGGCCTCGCGCGGGGAGCCCCGGGAGCGGACCGGACCGGTCGCGGACCACGAGGCCGCCCTGAAGGCGATGGCCGAGGAGCTGGACGCGGACGGCCTGGGGCTCGACTCCCCCGCGCTGGCCGCGATAGGGCACCGGGTGGTGCACGGCGGGATGCACTTCACCGAGCCGACCGTCGTCGACGAGGCGGTCCTCGCCGAGATCGAGCGGCTCATCCCGGTCGCCCCGCTGCACAACCCGGCCAACCTGACGGGCATCCGCACCGCGACGGCCCTGCGCCCGGACCTGCCGCAGGTCGCCGTCTTCGACACCTCCTTCCACACCACGATGCCGGAGTCGGCCGCCCGCTACGCGATCGACGTGCGGACCGCCGACGAGCACCGGGTCCGCCGCTACGGCTTCCACGGCACCTCGCACGCGTACGTGTCGCGGGAGACGGCCCGGCTGCTCGGGAAGGCGCCCGAGGACGTGAACGTCATCGTGCTGCACCTGGGCAACGGGGCGTCGGCCTCGGCGGTGCGGGGCGGGAAGTGCGTGGACACCTCGATGGGACTGACGCCCTTGGAAGGGCTCGTGATGGGTACCCGGTCGGGAGACGTGGACCCGGCCGTCATCTTCCACCTGACGCGCGTCGGCGGAATGTCCGTCGACGAGATCGACACCCTGCTCAACAAGAAGAGCGGTCTGGTCGGCCTGTGCGGTGACAACGACATGCGCGAGATCCGCCGCCGGGTCGACGCGGGTGACGAAGAGGCGAAGCTCGCGTTCGACATCTACATCCACCGCCTGAAGAAGTACATCGGCGCCTATTACGCCGTTCTCGGCCGGGTGGACGCGGTGGCGTTCACCGCCGGGGTCGGCGAGAACGCCGCACCGGTGCGGGAGGCGGCCGTGGCGGGCCTGGCGGGGCTGGGCCTGGAGGTCGACGCCGGGCGCAACGGCGCGCGCGGCACCGGCCCGCGGCTGATCTCGCCCGACGGTGCGCGGGTCGCGGTCGCCGTGGTCCCGACGGACGAGGAAATGGAGATCGCCACGCAGACCTACGCACTGGTCAGAAAGCCCAACTGAGCAGCCCCTTCCTCATGTGTACCTTCCGCCGGACGGAATATTCCGGAGCGAAACAAACCGATAGGATCGCCCCATGCGCCGTTCCAAAATCGTCTGTACTCTCGGCCCCGCGGTCGACTCCCACGAGCAGCTCGTCGCCCTGATCGAAGCCGGCATGAACGTGGCCCGCTTCAACTTCAGCCACGGTTCGCACGCCGAGCACCAGGGCAGGTACGACAGGGTCCGTGCCGCCGCCAAGGAGACGGGCAGGGCCATCGGCGTCCTCGCCGACCTCCAGGGCCCGAAGATCCGGCTGGAGACCTTCGCCGAGGGTCCCGTCGAGCTGGTGCGCGGTGACGAGTTCACCATCACCACCGAGGACGTCCCGGGCGACCGGACGATCTGCGGGACGACCTACAAGGGCCTGCCCGGTGACGTCTCCCGCGGCGACCAGGTGCTGATCAACGACGGCAACGTCGAGCTGAAGGTGCTGGACGTCGAGGGTCCCCGGGTCCGGACGATCGTCATCGAGGGCGGTGTCATCTCCGACCACAAGGGCATCAACCTGCCCGGCACGGCGGTGAACGTGCCCGCGCTGTCCGAGAAGGACGTCGAGGACCTGCGGTTCGCGCTGCGGATGGGCTGCGACCTGGTCGCGCTGTCCTTCGTCCGGGACGCCAAGGACGTCGCCGACGTCCACCGCGTGATGGACGAGGAGGGCCGCCGGGTGCCCGTCATCGCCAAGGTGGAGAAGCCGCAGGCGGTGGAGAACATGGAGGACGTCGTGATGGCGTTCGACGGTGTGATGGTCGCCCGCGGCGACCTCGCCGTCGAGTACCCGCTCGAGAAGGTCCCGATGGTGCAGAAGCGCCTGATCGAGCTCTGCCGGCGCAACGCGAAGCCGGTGATCGTGGCGACCCAGATGATGGAGTCGATGATCACCAACTCCCGTCCGACCCGTGCCGAGGCCTCCGACGTGGCCAACGCGATCCTGGACGGCGCGGACGCGGTCATGCTGTCGGCCGAGTCGAGCGTGGGCGCGTACCCGATCGAGACCGTGCGGACGATGTCGAAGATCGTCCAGGCGGCCGAGCAGGAGCTGCTGTCCAAGGGCCTGCAGCCGCTGGTGCCCGGCAAGAAGCCGCGCACGCAGGGCGGTTCGGTGGCCCGTGCCGCCGCCGAGATCGCCGACTTCCTCGGGGGCAAGGGCCTGGTGGCCTTCACCCAGTCCGGCGACACCGCCCGGCGGCTGTCCCGCTACCGCGCCATCCAGCCGATCCTGGCGTTCACCACGGACGAGTCCACCCGCAACCAGCTCACGCTCAGCTGGGGTGTGGAGTCGCACGTCGTGCCGTTCGTGAACAGCACCGACGAGATGGTCGACCTGGTCCAGCAGGAGCTGGTCCGGCTCCAGCGCTTCGACGACGGCGACGTCGTGGTGATCACCGCCGGTTCGCCCCCCGGGGTCCCCGGCACCACCAACATGGTCCGCGTCCACCACATGGGCGGCCCCACCAGCTGACCCCGACCACGCGTGCACGGACGCCGAGGGCGCCCCCGGGAGAACAGGGGCGCCCTCGGCGTTCTCCGCGGCTCCCGGACGGGCCGGGCCGGGGCGCCCGCCCGCCCCGGCCGCTCCTCAGTCGACGTACTGGCGCAGTCCGGGGATGTGCAGCGTTCCGCCGAACTGGCCGGCCTGCTGGACCGTCACGTCCGTGAAGTAGACCAGGGGGATGTTGAGCGGCGGCGGGTTCTCCGGGTCGAAGGTGACCTGGATCAGCCCGAGCAGCTTGCCGGAGATGCTCTCCGTGTACATCACGGTCTCGCCGTCGCGGATGGTGGACGTGGAGCCCCTGGCCGCCCGCACGTGGTGGGTCGTGCCGGACTGCTTGTCCTCGACCGTCTGGTGCAGGTCGCCGATGTCGGTGCCCTGGGAGACGACGTACTTCAGGACCTTCTTGGTCCTGCCGCTCGCGGTCCGCACCTCGACGACGCCCTGGTAGTCGGCGCCCGTCAGCAGCAGCGAGCTGGCGTTCAGGAACCACGGGTCCTCGGGGAGCGGGATCCTGTTGTCGACCCCGCCCTCGGCGTCGGTGGCGACCGGGCAGTCGTCGGCGTCGGTCGTGGCGCTCGCGGAGGGACTCGGGTTCGGCGAGGCGGTGGCCCGCGGGGTCGCGGTGGCCCCGTCGTCGGCCGCCGCGGCGGGTTCCTCCTCCTCGGCCTCCCCGGCCGCCCCGTCCCCGGTGCCGGCGGGCTTCCCGGCGGTTTCGGCGGGCTTCCCGGCGGTTTCCTCCGGCGGGCCCGTCTCCTCCCCGGCGGCGCCGGACGCGGCGGACGCGGTGGCCGACGGGGTGGGGCTCGCGGTCGCCCCGCCGGTCTTCCTGTCCTTCGGGGTGAAGAAGTCCTTGAGGGCGTCGCCGAGCTCCTCCAGGGCGTCGCGCCCGGTCTCCGAGGGCGTCGGCCCGGGCCCCCCGGCCCGCTCGTCGAAGGCCCCGGAGCCGGCGGGCGCGGCCCCGCCCCGTTCGCCGGAACCTGCATCCGACGAGGAGGACGAACTCCTGCCCGCACCCCCGTCCGTGCCCTCGTCCGCGTCCGTGCCGGGGTCCCCGGCCGGGCCGCCGCCGCGGGAGGCCGGGGGATCCGGCTCCGCGGCGGGGGTCTCCTCGTCCGGGGCGGCCGGGTCGCCCGCCGGCGCGGAGGGGCCGGCCGAGGCGGTGGTGCCGTCCTCGGCATCCTCGGTGTCCTCGGTGTCCTCCAGGGCCGCCAGGCAGTCCTTGTACTCGTCGGCGGTCAGGCTCCTGGACTTCGGCTGCTCGTCGGCCTGGGCCAGGGTCGGCGTGAACCCCATGCCCATCAGGACCGCGGTCGGCATCGCCGCGAGGGCGATCGCCTTCCCGGCCGGCATGTGGAACCGAGCGGACAGCGGCTTCCTGGGGGCCGCGTGGCGCGGCCCCCTCCTGCCCTGAGGGGCCAGGGCCGCGGGAACGCCCCGGGCCCGCATCTCGTCAGCCGACACGGTGTCCCCTGTCACGGTCCTCGATCCGGGCCTCGTCCGCCTCCCCGAGGTCATCGGCCTCGTACGGGGGGCGCGGGCGTCCCGCCTCACCGGCGGTGCCCGCGGGAGCGTCCCGGGGGACGTCCTCGCGGGCACCGCCGCCGGACGGTCCGCCGGGGGACTTCCGGCGCCCGCCCGCCCCGCTCCGCGGCTTGTCCGGCACCCAGGCGAGGGACAGCGCGCCGCCGATCATCGCGAGCAGGTAGCCGACCACGAAGCCGCCTATGTTGGAGACCACGAGGGACACCAGGGCCAGGAGGATCGCCGCCACACCGGCGAAGATGCGGGTGGCCTGCTGGAACCACATGGTCAGGCCCAGCGTGATCAGCAGGACGCCGATGATCAGGGAGCCCGCGCCGGCGGTCGTCGCCATGGCGATCGACATGTGGCCCAGCTTCAGCGTGGCGTAGGGGAAGTAGGCGATGGGCACCCCGCCGAGCAGGGTGAACAGGCCCGCCCAGAACGGCCGGTGGCCCCGCCAGTCACGGAATCGCAGACGCAGCCGGGTGAACGTCCCGGCGCTCTGGACCGGAGTCTCGGCACTCATGGAATACAGCTCCCTGGTCCGGTGAAGTTACCTACCGGCTCGGCCTGGGGGTGGAGAAGCCGGAATGTCTGAGTCTGTGCGAAGGCCCGGGTACGAAGCACCGGGCCGGGGCGCGGGGGCGGAGAAGCGGAGCCTCCCCGCCCCCGCTCGGCCGCTCAGCCGGCCGAGGACGTCTCCGGGGCGGAGACCGTCAGTAGCACTCCATCTTGGGGTCCGTGCCCAGACGCATCTTCAGGCCGCTGAGCTCGAACGTCCCGGCGGTGGTCGCCCACGCCGTCTGCTCGACGTTGTAGAGGTCGGCCTTCTCGGCCTGCTGGGCGAAGCCGCCCGGCAGGACGCTGTCGCCCTGCTTCACCTCGGGACCGCGGCTCTTGTCCTTGACCGCGACACCGATGTCGATGTTGGTGAAGGTCGCATCGGCGTCGAGCTGGGCGACGTCGATGTACAGGTTCTTGGCCTTGACCTTCCTCTTCTCGTTCGGACCCGCGTCCAGACGAAGGTAGATCGTCCCTATGCCGGGGATCCTCGTCTTGACGGACTGGCACATCTTGGTGATCTCGGCACGGTCGAACGACGAGATCGCCACCGGGTGCTGGGTCTTCTCGTCCCCCGCGGTCGACGAGTAACCGGTGTCGATACCGCCGTACTGGGCGAAGCCCCATCCCTCGAGATGCTGGGCCGTCACCTTGAAATCCTGGCCCGACACGCTGAACGACGCCGCGAGGGCGCCCTGCGCCAGGCCGACACCCACCGCGGCCGTGGCGACCACGCTGGGCACCATGACCACGGCGAACCGCTTCCATCTGGTCCCACCACGCACCTGGGACTCCATATTTCCTCCTTCTCGGACGTACATCTCCTGCTCCGGCGCACCGCCGGCCGGCGGACGGCCGGGCAGGGATGGGAGAAGCACCACGTCCTCGGGAAGGAGAGCGCCGCACCCGGCAGCGCACGAAGCGTCCGGATCACCGGCGGTCACCCCCGAGCGACAACCACTGGTCGCGCCTGACACGCATCACGCACAACCTGCCGGACAGGCTTCGCCGGACGGGCGAAGACCCCCCTGCCCGGGAGCCGGCTCCACTGCCGCCGGCTCCGCCCGGTGGGGACCCATGAGTGCTCGCGTCCCGACCGGATGTCGGGGTACGGGCGATGGACCGAGCGTCGCCGATCGTGGTGCATTCCCGCCGCCCGCACAAGGGGCTTCATTACTTGCCAGTAAGAAACGGGTGACCGAGGGGCGACCCACCGGCGCCGGACGGCGACCCTGGGTGCCCCGGAGGGGGTCCGCAAAGCGGTTGATCAACGGACGGAATCCGGCAGACCGACGCGGGCGACTTACTCGCAGTAACAGCGGCCGCGATCGCCAAGTTTTGGCAAAACGCGGCCGCACCGGCCTCGGTCGGCCATTTCGTCACCCGGGCACCACTCGTCCGGAAACCGTCTTACGGTGGCCGGGAACCGGGTGCCCGCCCCGGTCAGAACAGAGCGCGTGCCAGGGCCCGGCGCGCGGCGACGACCCGCGGGTCGTCGGCCCCGACCACCTCGAACAGCTCCAGCAGCCGCACGCGTACGGCGTCGCGGTCGTCGCCCGCCGTGCGTCCCACCGTCTCGATGAGCCGGCCGAAGGCGTCGTCGACGTGGCCGCCCACCAGGTCCAGGTCGGCGGCGGTGATCTGCGCCTGGACGTCCCGGGGGTTGCCGGCGGCATCCGCGCGCACCCGCTGCGGGTCCAGGCCCTGCACCCGGTGGAGCAGTTCGGCCTGGGCGAGACCGAGCTGGGCCTCGGGGTTGCCCGGGTCGTCGGTGAGCACGTTCTTGTAGGCCTGGATCGCGCCGCCCAGGTCACCGGCGTCCAGCGCCCGCACCGCGGCCTCCAGCAGGGCGTCGTAGGGACCGACGGGCTCCTCGGCCCCCGGGGTGGCACCGCCCCCGGGTACGGCGTCGGGGTCGACGGTGAGCCCGGTCAGGCCGAAACGCTCCTCGGCGACCTGCACCAGCTGGTCCAGGGTCTGGCGGATCTGTGCCTCGCCCATGGCGCCCTGGAAGAGCGGCAGCGCCTGTCCGGCCACCACCGCGAAGACCGCCGGGATCCCCTGGACCCCGAACTGCTGCATCAGCATCTGGTTGGCGTCGACGTCGATCTTGGCGAGGAGGAAGCGCCCGTTGTACTCGACGGCGAGCCGCTCCAGGACGGGGCTCAGCTGCTTGCAGGGCTCGCACCACTCGGCCCAGAAGTCGATGACGACCGGGACCTCGGCGGACCGCTGCAGGACGTCGCTCTCGAAGCGGGCCTCGTCGACGTCGATGACGAGGTCGGCCGGGGAGACGGCACCCCCGCCGCCCTGCCGGGCCGCTTCCGCGCGGGCCTGCTCCGCCTTCGTCTTGGCCTCTTGGGCCGCCTTCACCGCGGCGAGGTCGACGACTCCGCTCATGGACATGTTCCGTGGCTGCATGCGCCCATCCTCCCCCGTCCCCCGCGTGTCTGTGAAAAGGCGCCCGAAAACCCCGATGTCCGGGTGTCGTCGATCGCCGTACCGCCGGACGCCGGGTCCCCCTCCGCGCCGGTGGTCGTCGCTCGGGCGTGCCGGTCTCCGGGTGACCCCACGCTTTCGCTACGGGGCGTAGCGTAATACGGGGCGGGGGGTGCGGGGCGGTCCGCCCCGGTGATCTCCCTCACGGGCGCGCGCGGGGAGGGCGGCTATGGTCGTGCGATGCAGAGCCGCACGCCCGCCAGCCGCACCGGACGCCCGCGCAGTGCCGCCGCCGACGCGGCGATCCTGGCCGCGACCCGGGAGGCGCTGGTCGAACTGGGGTGGTCCGGGCTCACCCTGGGCGGCGTCGCGAGCCGCGCGGGGGTCGCCAAGACGACCCTCTACCGGCGCTGGGCGGGCAAGAACGAACTGGTCGTGGACGCGGTCGCCGAACTCTTCGACGCACTCGAACCCCCCGACCGCGGCAGCCTCGCCGCGGACGTCGAGGGCGTGGTCCTGCAGTTCGCGGCGCTGCTGTCCCGCCCGGAGGCCCGGAGCGGGCTGATGGCGGTGCTCTCGGAGTCCACCCTCGACGAGGCGCTGCGCGAGCGCATCCGCGTCTCGATCGTCGAGCGGCAGGAGCACCTGGTCCGCGCCGGCCGGGCACGCGCCCAGGACCGGGGCGAACTGCCGCCCGAGCCGGATCCGGACGGGGCGGCCCGCACCGTGGGCCTGCTCTTCGGCATGGTGGCCGGTGCCGTGGTGCACCGCACGCTGGTCAGCGGGCGGCCGGTGGACGAGGAGTGGGTGCACGACTTCACCCGGGTCCTGCTGTGGGGCCTCGTCACGGCCGGCACCGGCCCGTAGCGGGGGACTCCCCGCCGCCGGGCCGGGCCGGTGTGCCGCCCGCCCGGCCGCCCGTCCGGTCAGAAGCCCGCGGGCTCCGTGTACACCCCCCACTCGTCCCGCAGCGCGTCGCAGATCTCGCCCAGGGTGGCCTCGGCGCGCACGGCGTCCAGCATCGGCCCGATCATGTTGGCGCCGGAGCGGGCCGCGTCGAGCATGGCGCCCAGGGCCGTGCGGACCGCCGCGTCGTCGCGGGCCGCCCTGCGCTCGCCGAGGGTGCGCACCTGTTCGCGCTCCACCTCGTGGCTGACCCGCAGGATCTCCAGGTCGCCGGTGACCGAGCCGGTGTGGACGTTGACGCCGACGACCTTCTTGTCGCCCTTCTCCAGGGACTGCTGGTAGCGGAACGCCGCCTCGGCGATCTCACCGGTGAACCAGCCGTCCTCGATGCCGCGCAGGATGCCGGAGGTGATCGGCCCGATGGGGTGCCGCCCGTCGGGGTGGGCGCGCAGGCCGCGCTCCTTGATCTGCTCGAAGATCCTCTCCGCGTCCGCCTCGATCCGGTCCGTCAGCTGTTCGACGAACCAGGAGCCGCCCAGCGGGTCGGCCACGTTGGCGACGCCGGTCTCCTCCATGAGCACCTGCTGGGTGCGCAGGGCGATCTCGGCGGCCTGCTCGCTGGGCAGCGCGAGCGTCTCGTCCAGGGCGTTGGTGTGCAGGGAGTTGGTCCCGCCGAGGACGGCGGCGAGCGCCTCGACGGCGGTGCGCACGACGTTGTTGTACGGCTGCTGGGCGGTCAGCGAGACGCCCGCGGTCTGGGTGTGGAACCGCAGCCACTGCGCCTTCTCGCTCTTCGCGCCGTACACATCCCGCATCCAGCGGGCCCAGATGCGGCGCGCGGCGCGGAACTTGGCGATCTCCTCGAAGAAGTCGAGGTGCGCGTCGAAGAAGAAGGACAGGCCGGGGGCGAACACGTCCACGTCGAGCCCGCGGCTGAGTCCCAGTTCCACGTACCCGAAGCCGTCCGCGAGCGTGTACGCCAGCTCCTGGGCGGCCGTCGACCCGGCCTCGCGGATGTGGTAGCCGGAGACGGAGAGCGGCTTGTAGGCGGGGATGCCGGCCGCGCAGTGCTCCATCAGGTCGCCGATGAGGCGCAGGTGCGGCTCGGGCTGGAAGAGCCACTCCTTCTGGGCGATGTACTCCTTGAAGATGTCCGTCTGCAGCGTGCCGTTGAGCACGGCGGGGTCCACGCCCTGGCGCTCGGCGGCGACGAGGTACATGCAGAAGACGGGCACGGCCGGCCCGCTGATCGTCATCGAGGTCGTCACGTCCCCGAGCGGGATGTCCTTGAACAGCACCTCCATGTCGGCGGCCGAGTCGACGGCCACCCCGCAGTGCCCGACCTCGCCCAGGGAGCGCGGGTCGTCGGAGTCGCGCCCCATGAGCGTGGGCATGTCGAAGGCGACGGACAGGCCGCCGCCGCCGTTGCGCAGGATCATCTTGTAGCGCTCGTTGGTCTGCTCGGCGTTCCCGAACCCGGCGAACTGCCGGATCGTCCAGGTGCGCCCCCGGTAGCCGGTCGGATGCAGGCCGCGGGTGAAGGGGTACTCCCCCGGCCAGCCGATCCGCTCGAACCCCTCGTAGGCGTCGCCGGGCCGGGGCCCGTACACCGGCTCCACGGGGTCGCCGGAGAGCGTGGTGAAATCCGCGTCGCGCTTGCGTGCGGCGTCGTACCGGGCCTGCCAGCGACGGCGGCCCTCCTCGATGGCGTCAGCGTCCATACCCTCGAATTTACTTGGACGTCCTAGTAAATGTCGATGGCGGACCGCCGCACGCTGCTCCGTACGGCGGTGGGCCGGGCGAGGGGGCGGGGCCGCGGCGCCCCGCGGTGACGCCGGGGCGCGGCGGTCAGGCCCCGGCGGTCGCGGGCGCGTCGGCGGCGGCCGCCGCCTCCAGCTCGCGGGAGATCCTGCGCTCGACGAAGAAGGCGGCCGTCGGGACGGTGCCGGCCAGCAGCACCCAGATCTGCTTCTTGACCGGCCACTTCAGCTTGGAGCCGAGGTCGAAGGCGAAGACCAGGTACAGGACGTACAGCCAGCCGTGGGCGATGCTGACCATCTGCGTGAAGTCGGCCGCGCCGTCCATGTCGAGCAGGTACTTGCCGATCATCCCGAAGGTCAGCAGAACGAGCAGGACACCGGTGACGTAGGCCATGACCCGGTAGCGGGTCAGCACGCTTCGCTTCATGACCCCGAGCGTAACGGGCCCTTCCGGCGGTTCCCGGACCGGCCCCCGGTGCCGTCGGTCACTTCTCCTCGAAGTCCCCGGCGGCGAGGCGCAGCGGCCGGAGCATCGCGAACAGTTCGACGCACTCCGCCTCGTCGTAGGCGCCGAGGCCGAAGTCCATCGCCATCAGGTCGCGGGTGGCCGCCTCGACGACCTCGCGGCCCTTGCCGGTGATGCTCGCGAGGGTGCCGCGGCCGTCGTTGGGGTTGGGGCGCTTGGCGACCAGGCCCGAGCGCACCAGCCGGTCCACGGTGTTCGTCACGGACGTGGGGTGCACCATGAGCCGCTCGCCGATCTTGGACATCGGCAGCTCGCCGGACTTCGAGAAGGTCAGCAGCACCAGCGCCTCGTACCGCGCGAAGGTGAGCCCGTACGGCTTGACGACCGCGTCGACCTCGGCCAGCAGGATCTGGTGGGCGCGCATGACCGAGGTGATCGCGGCCATCGACGGCACGCTCCCCCAGCGCTGCTTCCAGAGCTCGTCGGCGCGGGCGATGGGATCGAACGAGAGACTGAGCGGCTTCGGCACGCAGCAGACCCTACCGGCCGGTCATATGCCGGTCAGCTCCGTCTCGCCCTTCGATCGGATCCCGTGCGGCACCCCACCGTTGAGCGTTCGCTCAAACCGGCGTACGCTCTCCGTCGCGGCGTTTGAGCGATCGCTCAAACACGCTGCCGACAGGGAGTGTCATGAGGCTGTACGTAGAGACGCGGGTCCGCGCGGAGCTCGACGAACTGTGGGCGCGCACCCAGGACCCGGCCGAGCACCGGCGCTGGGACCTGCGCTTCACCGAGATCCGCCCCCTCCCGCACACCGGGGGCGAGGAGGAGCCGCGGCACTTCCGCTACACGACGCGCGTGCTGCCGTTCCTCACCCTCTCCGGCACCGGCGTCTCGGCCGGCGAGAAGGAGCGCCCGGACGGCACCCGCACCTCCGCGCTCCGCTTCTCCTGCCCGCACCCGCTCTCCCTGCTCGCGGACGGCAGCGGCTACTGGCGCTACGTCCCCGACGGGAGCGGGGAGGGGGACGGGGTGCGCTTCCTGACCGGCTACGACTACCGGCCCCGCTGGGGCGGCGTCGGCGCGCTCGCGGACCGGCTGGCGCTGCGGCCCCTGATGGGCTGGGCGACGGCCTGGTCCTTCGACCGGCTGCGGATCTGGCTGGAGCACGGGGTCACCCCCGAGCGCGCCCGCCGCAACTGGCTGGCGGAACTGGTTCTCCGGGCGGCGGTGACCGGCGCCGCCGGCACCGCCCTCGTCCTGGGGCCGGCCGCCCTGCCCGGCCCCGCGGGGGCCTTGCTGTCCCCGCTGCTCCTCGTGGCGGCGGCCGCCGCC
>NZ_LIRG01000197.1 GCF_001419695.1 Streptomyces prasinopilosus | reverse complement strand
GGCGGGGCGGGGCGGGGCGGAGCAGGCTGAGGGCCACGGAACCGGCCAGGACGACGACGATGACCGCGAGGCTGACCGGAGAGGGGATCTCGGGAATGCTGGTGCTGATCATCTTGTGGGACGCCTGGAGGACGAGCTTGACGCCGATGAAGGCGAGGATGATCGCGAGGCCCTTGCTCAGGTAGTGGAACCGGTCCAGGAGTCCCGCGAGCAGGAAGTAGAGGGCCCGCAGGCCGAGGATGGCGAACGCGTTGCTGGTGTAGACGATGAAGGCGTCGTCGCTGACCGCGAGAACGGCCGGGACGCTGTCGACGGCGAAGATCAGGTCGGCCGCCTCGATGGCGGCCACCACCGCGAGGAGCGGGGTGGCCACGCGTTTGCCGGCCTCCTTGACGAAGAACTTCGTGCCGGCGTACTCGTCGCGGACCGGCATGATCTTGCGGAGCAGCCGTACGGCGAAGCTCCTGCCCGGGTCGAAGCTCTCCTCCTCGTCCTTGAGGAGCTTGTAGGCGCTGTAGAAGAGGATGGCGGCGAAGGCGAAGAGCACGGCGGTGAAGCGGCTGACCACGGCGACGCCGAGGGCGAGGAAGACCCCGCGGAAGACCAGGGCGCCCATGACGCCGAAGAACAGCACACGGTGCTGGTAGGCGCGGGGCACCTTGAAGTACGCGAAGATCACGGCGAAGACGAAGAGGTTGTCGACCGACAGGCTCTTCTCCAGCAGCCACGCGGTGACGTACTCCGTGCCCGCCGTCACGCCGAGCACCAGGAAGACGACAGCACCGAAGATCAGGGCGAGGCCCACCCACAGGACGCTCCAGGCGCCGGCCTCCTTGAAGCCGATGACGTGCGCGGTGCGGTGCGCCAGCAGGTCCACCGCCAGCGACACCACCACCGTCGCGGCGAACGCCAGCCACAGCCACAGCGGTACCTCAAGCACACCCGTCACTCCTCCACGGCCCGCGCCGACGAATGGGAACCACTCATCGCATTCTGTGTCCATTCGCGCGTTCAAGCGATCCAGGGAGAGCCCTGATCACGCCGCGGCCGGGCGGGCCCTCCTCGGAGTACGGCGGTCCTCGGGCCGCCCCGTCGCCGATCGCCCACCGATCGTCCACCGGCCGCTCGCCGATCATTCGCCGATCGCCCATCGATCGCCCACCGGCGGTTTACGGCCGGTACTTTCGTAGTAGTGGCAGTGCTAGGAGCAGTGGCAGTGGACGGTTGGGCGAGGGCCCGGACGGGAGCGGCGACATGATCATTTTCGGCACCAAGGGGTACCTCCACCAGCTCGCGATCCTCACGTTGCTGTGCTCCCAGTGCGGGAACCCCTCCGCGCACACGCTCAGGAAGCGGGTCACGAAGTTCACGCTGTTCTTCGTGCCGCTGTTCCCGGTCTCGACGAAGTACGCGACGCAGTGCACCTTCTGCGGTGCCGAGGCGAAGGTGACCGCGGAGCAGGCCGAGCAGTTGCAGGCGCAGGCCGCGGGCGGCCCCGGTGGCGGTCAGGCGTACGGGCAGTCGCCCCAGCAGTACCAGCAGCCGTACCAGCAGTGACGCCGCGGCCTGCGCCTGCAAC